>CAZNCO010000542.1:0-3640 GCA_964571345.1 uncultured Ohtaekwangia sp. | reverse complement strand
ATTGTGCGCTGAAAGTAAAGATCCACTCTTGCTTTGTCATCCGGGCTCAGAAAATCATACTCTGCAATTCTGAAATTATTCTTTTCAAAAAGCGGCTTCAACGTTTTGATGAAATAATCGTGCTGCTCATTCACAAACTTGTGAATCTCATCCAGTAAGTATCCTCGGAATGGTGTCTCGCGCATGCCACTGTAGTCAAAGCGCTCCTTTCCATAGTCGAGATAATTATAAAGGCTCCCCAACCGGATCGTACAAAACTCATCCAGATTTGAAGAGGTGATGCAAAGAAACTTCAGGCGATCAAAAATGCTTCGATCAATGTGCTTGGCCTGGTCAAGTACCCGGTAGTTAAACTGCAGCCAGCTTAAATCGCGGCTGATGTAGTTGCTTTCCCTGATTTGTTTTTCAACAGGAGTTTCCAGTTGCTCAGACAATTCCATTCCTTACCTCGGTTGAATCAGATGTCAATCTTTGCGTACTTGGCATTCTTCTCAATAAAATCCCTTCTTGGAGCTACTTCATCTCCCATCAGCATCGAGAATAAATGATCTGCTTCGGCAGCAGATTCTATACTCACCTGCTTCAAAGTTCTCTTAGTTGGATCCATGGTCGTTGTCCATAGCTGTTCCTGGTTCATCTCACCAAGACCTTTGTAACGTTGCACTCCTACGCTGTCCTCTTTGCCATCTTTAGCAAGTTGTTTAATCAGCATATCACGCTCATCTTCATTCCAGCAATAGCGCTCTTCTTTTCCTTTCTTCACAAGATAAAGAGGAGGCAACGCGATGTACACGTGGCCTTTTTCTATAAGCTCACGCATGTAGCGGAAAAAGAATGTCAAAATCAAGGTGCGAATGTGACTTCCATCCACATCGGCATCGGTCATGATGATGATCTTGTGATACCTGAGTTTGGTAAGATTCAGCGCCTTGCTGTCATCGGCTGTTCCAAAAGAAACACCAAGAGCCGTTATCATGTTCTTGATTTCTTCGTTCTCATAGATCTTATGTTCCTGCGCCTTTTCCACATTTAGAATCTTACCCCTCAAGGGCAGGATTGCCTGAAAGTTTCTGTCCCTTCCCTGCTTTGCAGAACCACCTGCCGAGTCTCCCTCTACCAGGTAAAGCTCACATTCAGACGGATCGTTATTAGAGCAATCGGCAAGCTTGCCAGGCAATCCCGTTCCGGATAATACATTCTTGCGCTGCACCATCTCACGTGCCTTGCGTGCCGCAATACGCGCCTGTGCAGCAAGAATTACTTTGCTTACAATCAGCTTTGCCTCCTTCGGATTTTCCTCAAGAAAATTCTGAAGCATTTCTCCTACGGCTACATCTACAGCCCCCATTGCCTCAGAATTACCGAGCTTGGTTTTGGTTTGCCCCTCAAATTGAGGTTCTGCCACTTTCACTGAAATCACAGCCGTCAATCCTTCACGGAAATCATCACCACTGATTTCTACTTTTGCTTTCTCCAATAAGCCTGATTTATCAGCATAACTTTTTAAAGTGCGGGTAAGGGCTCTTCTAAATCCAGCTACATGGGTTCCTCCTTCATGCGTATTAATATTGTTTACATACGACACTAAGTTCTCACTATAGGACGTATTGTATCCCATCGAAACCTGTACGGGAATCTCGCCTTTATTATTCTCAATAAAAATTGGCTGCGGAATCAACTTCTCGCGCGTTGAGTCAAGATACTCCACAAACTCACGCAGTCCACCTTCCGAAAAGAAGGAAGTGAACTTAGGTTGCCCGCTCTCGTCTTTATCGCGCAGGTCTTTAAGATTAAGACGGATGCCAGGATTCAAAAATGCCAGTTCCCGGAGCCTCGAAGAGATCGTTTCGTAATTGTACTCCGTTGTCAACGTAAACACTTCACCATCTGGCTTGAAGTGAATAGTTGTACCTCTTCTGTCGGACTCTCCTACCACACGCACCGGGTACTGCGGAATGCCACGATGATACTCCTGCTCGAAAATCTTTCCTTCTCTGTAAACAGTAGCCCTTAAAACAGACGAAAGAGCGTTCACGCAGGAAACCCCAACACCGTGCAAACCACCCGAAACCTTATACGTGTCTTTATCAAATTTTCCGCCTGCGTGCAGCACCATCATCACCACCTCCAACGCAGAACGTTTTTCTTTCTCATGCATATCCGTGGGAATACCACGACCATTATCTTCTACAGTAATCGAATTATCTTCGTTTATCGTTACATGCACTTCATTACAGTATCCCGCCAAAGCCTCGTCTATACTATTGTCAACTACTTCCCAAACAAGATGATGCAGACCCTTCACTCCTATATCGCCAATATACATGGCGGGCCTTTTTCTTACCGCTTCTAAACCTTCTAAAACCTGAATATTACTCGCTGAATAATTACTCTCGTTGTTGGATTTCTGTGTACTCATTTTTGGATTTATAAACCTTCAAAATTAACTTTTTATCATGCGTTTTCCGCATCTAAAAGCTAATTTGTACCAAGAAAATTTAGGAAAACATAATCACTCAGCACACCGTTAAGTAAAGGTTTAATTTTTTACAATAAGCTTTTCTGCAGCTCAAAAGGTAAGCCGTGTTTTGCAATAAAAGGATCACGTAAATCCCTTACTCAAGCCGGCTTATATTGCTTCAGGTAAAAGCAAAGAAAGCACAAACTCAGTTGAAAAATTACAGTGGCGAGGATGGTAAAAATAAGCTCCATAGCTCCATCATTTATACTTCAAGTAAATTTATACAAATAATTATAAATAATACTAATTTTCAGATACTTATATTATTAAATAAATGAATATCAGGGTAGCCCTATTAAACCATTACTCGAAGGCCTCAACCAGAAGAATTTTCCATTACGTAGCAAATGACCCCAGCCGTTTCAAAGAACTAATGCAGGCATTTCTCACAGGGCCTTACAGGGTAACGCAGCGTGCAGCGACTGCGGTAGAACTTTGCGTGAGGAATAATAGCGCCTTGATCAACAACTATTTTCCCGAGCTCATTGCCATCTTAAAAAAATCTGATGATCACTCGCTGTTGAGAAACATCCTTCGCATGTTACAGTTTGCAAACATCCCTGAAAAGTACAAGGGCAGAATAGTGGACATTTGTTTTTCGCTTCTGGCAGACTCAAAAGCCCCAGTGGCGGTTAGAGTCTTTTCAATGACGGTAGCTGCTAATATTTCTTATAACTTGCCAGAAATAAAAAGCGAATTAAAATTGATGATTGAAGCCAGGCTCCCCTACGAAAGTGCAGGCTTTGTCGCGCGCGGCAAAAAGATTGTGAAACAGTTATCACGAGATTAAATGTCGGCTCCTCACGAACTCCACACCTGCAAAAGCTGTGGTAACCAATTCTCAGGTAATTACTGCAATCAATGTGGCGAGAAGATCCTTCGGCCTGTAGACCGCTCCTTCAAAAGATTGATCAGCAACATTATGGTGGCAATCACCTTTGCGGATTCAAAGTTCATCAAGACATTATGGCTTATTTTGAGAAAACCAGGCTTCGTTTCACGCGAATTCTCCGAAGGAAAAACAGTTAACTACCTCAAGCCTCTCTCGTTATTCTTCGTTTTGAACCTTGCCTATTTTTTCTTCCCGGTGATCCAGTTATTCGATGCGTCTCTCAATAC
>CAZNCO010000541.1:0-3650 GCA_964571345.1 uncultured Ohtaekwangia sp. | reverse complement strand
CTCATCGTTGAACTACAACACTCACGAAGTGAGCCTTGCGATTTCGCTGGATGTTCTGAGTTCCCACAACCATTCGCGTGTAGGACTTTAAGTAAGAAAAGTGCCAAATACTGACAAGCAAGGATACAGCAAGGATACACGAAGGATACAGGAAGGACAAGAAAATGCTACCTGACAACGAACAAACCTGAATTTCCTGACATTATTTCCGATTTGACTGCATATAGTAGCACTTTCAAATCCTTGGGCAATTCCACTACAATCATTTAGGGAGTGTAGTCTAAGGCATTAGTAACTTGGTATTTCAATGTTAAAAATACTCCCCTTGTCGGGCGTTGATCGCACATCAATTTTTCCATGGAGTTTGTCAAGGGTTTCTTTTACGATGTACAAACCCAGCCCGGATCCTTGAGATTTTTCGGAGGCACGAAAGAACATTTCAAAGATGCGCGGTAAATGTTGAGCATCTATTCCAACTCCATTGTCCTCAATGCTGATCTTAACAACTCGATTATCTGCAAAAGCGCTGATCGTGACCACTTGCTCAGGTTTGGATGGATCTTTGTATTTAAAAGCATTACCAATCAGATTATAAAGGATTGTTTTCAAACGTAACCGATCGGTAGTAATATCAAGCTGGGGCGAAACATCGTACCGGATAAAAAGATTTTCCATACCCGTTCCGAATTTCAAACCATCTGCGACCTCTTTGGTAAGTTCAAGCAGGTTGAACTTTTCTTTTTTTATTTCGAGCCGGGTGTTTCTGGAGTAGTCAATAATTTCTTTAATGAAGGCATCCAGGTCGGATACACTTGTGCGCATAAGCTTTAAACAATGTTTGATTTCTTCTGGGTCTTCACTTAGTTGAGCAAGATCAATGAGTCCAAGCAACGAACTCAGTGGTGCGCGCAAATCGTGAGAAGCACTATAAACAAACCGATCCAACTCCTGGTTAGCTTTAGAAAGAAGTTGATTGTTTATTGAAAGTTGTTTCTCTGATTTAAAATTGATTTCTAAAACGAAGTAGAGAAGTAAAACAGTAACAAAAATCGGCACACCGAAATTAATCGCGAATGCTGTGTTGAGATATTTTTCTGAATATGCCACCTTGGGAATCACGTTGGGAGGGTTGAGCCAATATGCCACGAAAAAAAGTACTGTGGCCAGCACACAAAAGAAGATTCCAACTTTTAGATTTTCATATCCACTTAGAATCAAAGCAATGGTAGCAAATACGATAAAATAAGTATGCACACCGGTGTGATTTGTGTCGTTGGTGGCAAAAAAGAAAATAAGGAGAACAATAGACGCGAGGTATAAAATTGTGCCGATCCGGTATTTTCCATTTCGATTTAAAAAGAAAACAAGGGAGGAAACGATGATTAGCGCTATGTAAAAAGGAATATTGACAAATAGATTATTTGCAATGTCAACGAAGATATAAATCACGCCAACTAAGACCGAAAGCAAGCTCAATTCGCCTCGCAATACGGCTCGTTTATAAACGTTTTGTAATTCGAAGGTTTTTGTGCCTATCAGAAAAGTTAAAAATGCTGATCGTTGTGCCATGCTCAAGGCAAAGATATTTCCTGCAGGATGATGTACAACCAGAATTCGATTACTATTTTCATGTTTGTGAATACTCCTTTTAAAAAAGTAGGTCTTGCAGTTGCATTTTCTCCCACTGCGGCAGCGCTGGTGGCTGAAGCTGGTCGGTTGGCTTCTCTGTTTTCTGCTGAGCTGATAGTAATCCATGTTGGCGATTCAGGAAGAGAATCGGAGAATAAAATGAGTGAGATTCTGAAAGCTGCTTCGCTTGAGAGCACTCCTAAAGTGGTATGGCGTAAAGGCAGCCCGGTAAAAGAAATTCTCAAGACCTGCAAGGAGGAAAAAATCGATCTGCTGGTGGCTGGCGCGTTGAAGAAGGAGAATTTAATGCAGCGCTATATCGGCACCGTGGCACGTGAGATCATGCGTAAGGCGGAGTGCTCTGTTTATATGGTGAACAATCCAAGTTTGACTCCCGAACCTTCTCATCAGATTGTGGTGAATGCAGAGGATAGCCCGCACATCAGGAAAGCGATTTCGATTGCCTGCCACATCGCAAAATTGGAAAAGGCGAGTTGGGTGCACATTGTTCGAGAATTAAAATTATTGGGCCTGGCGCTGTCTGCGAAAGACGGATGCACAGAACAGGAATACAATGAGAGCAAGCAAGAGATGATGCGTGAGGAGATCACAAATGTCGAAAAAATGCTGAGTGCAATTCCTCATGAGAAAATGAAAATCAACATCAAAATCATTTCAGGAAAGTCTGGCTTTGAGCTGTGCAAATTTGCGGAAAAGAAACAAGCCGATTTGCTGATTGTAGGTGCACCACCCCGTAGGTTTTCACTATTTGACCGCGTGTTTCCACATGATCTCGAATATGTGTTTGCCGACCTTCCATGCAATTTGTTGATGATAAATGAGGGAAAGGAGGAGCAAAATGGGTAAGCTCAGTCATGCAGATGTCATGCATTTGTTGTTGCAACTCAGCATCATGTTGCTGATGGGAAGATTACTGGCAGAAGCGGCTCGTAAGTTTAAACAGCCTGCTGTTGTTGGGGAATTGATAGCCGGTATTCTGCTCGGCCCTACGGTACTCGGCATGATTAATCCCGACTGGTTTCAGGCTTTGTTTCCTGTGCCTAGTTCTTCCGCTACTATTCTTTCCGGGTTCGTGCAAGTAGCAGTTGTCATGTTGTTGTTCATAGCAGGCCTTGAAGTTGATCTGCACATTGTGTGGCAACAAGGACGCCAAGCTATTTTCACAAGTTTCTTCGGATTGATTATTCCGTTTTTTATTGGGTTCGTATTCCCCTATTTCTTTCCTGACTTTTTTGGAATAGGCGACTCTACACATCATTTGGTGTTTGCCCTCTTTATGGGTACAGCGATGTCAATCTCAGCGTTGCCCGTCATTGTAAGAATATTAATGGATATTAATATTTTTAAATCGCGCATGGGATTGCTGGTGGTTGCTTCCGCGATGATTGATGATGTGATAGGTTGGATCATTTTTTCAGTTATTCTTGGAATGATCGGAAAAGGTGGCGGTGGATTTTCCGCGGGCAATACACTTTGGTTGACGATTGCTTTTGCGGCATTCATGTTAACAATTGGCAGAGGACTGCTCAACCGCGTAATGCCGTGGGTGAATCAAAAACTTGCATGGCCGGGTGGAATTCTGTCACTGGCTCTCGCCTTATGTTTTATGGGTGCTGCATTTACAGAGTATATCGGTATTCACGCCATATTTGGGGCGTTCATCGTGGGAGTTGCGTTGGGAGACTCAGAACACTTCAGCGAACGCGCAAAAGAAATTGTTCATCAATTCATCAATAATATTTTTGCCCCGTTGTTTTTTGTTTCGATCGGCCTGTGAGTAAACTTCGTTGCCAACTTTGATTGGCTGCTCACCCTGTTCATTATTGTGTTCGCTTTCGCGGGAAAATTAATCGGCAGTGGATTGGGAACACGCCTCGGAGGCTTTACCTGGAGAGAATCATTGGCGGCAGCGTGCGGCATGAATGCGCGCGGTGCGATGGAAATAATTCTCGGCTTGGTGGCACTCGAAAACAGATTGATCAACGAGAAAGTATTTGTGT
>CAZNCO010000540.1:0-3652 GCA_964571345.1 uncultured Ohtaekwangia sp. | reverse complement strand
GTACTGCGACAAGCGGTTCCCGATTGACTTCCATCCCTTCACATCAATGATGTCTTCAAGGTTAACCGTCTCTGTTTCCTTATCCTTGCCTTTGCCTTTCACCACTTCCATTTCTATTTCCGGATTTTCGGAAGTAGTGGCATATTCTAAGCGCGAGCCAATACCTTCGCTGATGAAATTAAAATCCTTATCGGGAGTAGTGGTTTCTATCGTGAATCGCTTTACAAAATAATGCTTGCTCTCGCCATCAAAATAAACAGCGGAGATAACTTTCTTCGGATTGAATTTCTCAATCAAAATCGTTTTACCTTCCGGCTCATAACGATTGTTCAGATCAAAGCTGGTGATCTTGTAATTACCTGATTTAGTAATCGCAATAATCTGATCATCGCCATTGAATTTACCAACGTGCTTACCACGCTTATCTTTGTTGAGACGACCGCTTGCCTCATCAAACCACAATTCAAGTCCGCTCAGCGTTGAACCCTTCGATTCCTTGAAGTCAACTTTACGAACTGGGTATTGCGTAACGATATTTCCTTTTGATGCCCGACCTTTGATCTCCAATTCCGAAAAATCAAAATCGAAAATCTTTTTCCGTGCCGTGCTGCTCTGGCTAAGTTTCACTTCCACAATTTCGGCTTCACCATTTGGGTTTGCACTCAAATAAAGAACCTTACTGTTCGGGTTGCCTTGATCCAGAATATATTCCTTATCACGAATGATAGCCGGCATTGCAAAACGCTTTGCAAAAGTTTTTCCGCCTTTGCCATCACTGTAAATCAGGTTGTACACCATGCGTTCATCACCTTTTTTCCAAACACCCACATGCAAAATATCTTTGCCCATGAACACTTTTTCTTTGATGCGGCTCACTAAGGCTTTTCCATCTTTGCGGATCGCGATGATGTCGTCAAGGTCAGAGCATTCTGTGATGAATTCTGTTTTGTCATCTTTCTTCAAACCGAAGCCTACGAAACCATCTTCGCGGTTTACATACAACTTCTGGTTATTTGAAATTACTTCGGTAGCTACAACAGATTGGAAGCTCTTGATCTCCGTTCTGCGTTCACGACCTTTTCCATACTTGTCAAGCAGGTTTTGATAATAGCTGATGGCAAACTCTGTCAAATGCTTGAGGTGATGCAGTGTCTCCTTCAATTCTTTTTCAAGATCGCGTAGCATTTCATCTGCCTTAAACGAATCATATTTCGAAATGCGCTTGATTCTGATCTCGAGCAAACGTAAAATGTCATCGCGCGTGATCTCCCGGAAGAACTGCTTCTTATAAGGCTTCAGACCTTTATCTACCGTGGCAATTACTTCTTCAAAGGTTTCGACCTCCTCAATATTCCGGTAAATTCTTTTCTCGATGAAAATCTTTTCGAGCGAGGAGAAGAGAATTTTCTCCATCAATTCCGCTTTCTTGATCTCGAGTTCGCGCTTAAGAAGTTGTACTGTTTGCTCCGTGTTTACTTTCAGAATCTCGTTCACCTTCATGAACATCGGCTTGTCCTCAACGATCACGCAGGCGTTTGGAGAAATGGAGACCTCACAATCGGTGAAAGCATAGAGCGCGTCCATCGCGATCTCGGGAGAAATACCGGCTTGCAGGTTAACCTGGATTTCTACATCCTTTGCCGTATTATCAATTACCTGCTTTACCTTAATCTTTCCCTTCTCGCTGGCTTTCACGATCGATTCCATCAACGAAGCTGTTGTCGTACCAAAAGGAATCTCACGAATCACTAACGTCTTCTTATCAGCTATCTCAATCTTAGCACGAACTTTGATTTTTCCACCACGATAGCCCTGATCGTATTCCGAAAAATCAGCGATACCACCGGTTGGGAAATCGGGATAGATTTTTGGATTCTTCCCTTTCAATACATCAATGGATGCTTTAATCAGTTCACAGAAATTGTGCGGAAGAATTTTTGTTGAAAGACCAACTGCAATACCCTCTACACCTTGTGCCAGCAACAACGGAAACTTCACCGGAAGTGTAACAGGCTCTTTCTTCCTTCCATCGTACGACAATTGCCATTCTGTTGTCTGCGGATTATATACTACATCGAGCGCAAACTTTGAAAGTCGTGCTTCAATATAACGTGGAGCAGCAGCGCTATCACCTGTGCGCACATCGCCCCAGTTTCCCTGCGTGTCGAGCAACAAATCTTTCTGACCAATGTTTACAATGGCCTCGCCAATAGCAGCATCTCCGTGCGGGTGATACTGCATGGTGTTACCAATCACATTTGCCACTTTGTTGAAACGGCCGTCATCCATCTCTTTCAGCGAATGCATAATTCTGCGCTGCACCGGCTTGAAGCCGTCTTCGATGCGTGGCACTGCACGCTCGAGAATTACATACGATGCATAATCGAGAAACCAACTCTCGTACATGCCATCAATAGCGATGGAATGCACTGCTCCGTTTTCGTTCTGTGGCTTATTTTCGTCTTCTGATTTTTTGCTCATGAGTTTGCTGCCTATTCAGGTTACAAATTATTCTTCAACAACGGCTACTTCCTCCTTGGGCTCAACCTTATCCATCTCAATTCGCAGGTTGTCAATAATAAAATCCTGGCGAGTTGGGGTGTTCTTGCCCATATAGAATTCAAGTGTCTTGATCAAATGCTTTTCCTTATCAATCAGCACCGGTTGCAAGCGAATATTTTCCCCGATGAACGTTCCGAACTCATCAGGTGAAATTTCTCCCAAACCTTTGAATCGTGTAATCTCCGGCTTGCTTCCCAGTTTGTTAATTGCAGCTTGTTTTTCTTCTTCGCTGTAACAGTAAATGGTTTCTTTCTTATTGCGAACGCGGAAGAGAGGAGTATCCAGAATATAAACGTGACCTGCCTTCACCAGGTCAGGGAAGAACTGCAGGAAGAACGTCATCAGCAACAAACGAATGTGCATACCGTCTACATCCGCATCAGTAGCTACGATCACTTTGTTGTAGCGCAAGCCATCCAATCCGTCTTCAATGTTCAGAGCGTGCTGCAATAAATTGAATTCTTCGTTTTCGTAAACCACTTTCTTGGTGAGGCCAAAGCAGTTGAGGGGCTTACCACGCAAGCTGAACACCGCCTGGGTTTCCACGTTGCGGGACTTCGTGATAGACCCACTTGCCGAGTCACCCTCGGTAATGAAGATCATCGACTCCGCTCCCTTCTCCCCTTTTTCGTCATCAAAATGAAAACGACAGTCTCGAAGTTTGCGGTTGTGCAGGTTTGCCTTTTTGGCTCTTTCGTTAGCGAGCTTTTTGATTCCTGCAATTTCTTTACGCTCGCGCTCAGATTGCAAAATTCGTTTGAGCATCGCATCAGCAACTGCAGCATGATTATGAAGGTAGATTTCAAGTTCTTTCGCTACAAAATCGCCTACATAATTTTTCACAGATGCACCATCAGGTGCCATGTTGAGCGACCCGAGTTTGGTTTTTGTCTGTGATTCAAAAACAGGTTCCTGAACTCTGACGGCAATCGCACCGATCACACTAGCACGAATATCGGCCGCATCAAAATCTTTCTTGAAGAAATCACGAACGCCTCGCACGATACCTTCACGGAAAGCAGCCAGGTGAGTTCCGCCTTGCGTTGTGTTTTGTCCGTTGACGAATGAATAATATTCTTCGCCATATTGA
>CAZNCO010000539.1:0-3659 GCA_964571345.1 uncultured Ohtaekwangia sp. | reverse complement strand
ACAAATCAGTGTACTGTGCCTCTTTCTTATAAAGCGCCTTCACACCGCGCAAATTACCGGGCCCCTCTTGTACTACACTTCCTACAACTGAAATATTTTCCTTTGTCTCGACCCCTGCCTTTTCCAACGCATGCAATACGGTGAGCACCACCGCCAAGCCGCGCGTATCATCTAGAATGCCGGGGGCAAGAAGTGTGTCACCTTTGTGTTTTACTTTCACGTCAGTGCCTTCCGGAAATACCGTATCAAGATGTGCATCAAGGGCAATTGTTTTCGTTCCCGCTTTCCCCTTGCGCATGGCCAACACATTGCCAACGGAGTCGATCCACACTTGATCTGCACCTGCTTCTTCCAACATTTTCTTATAAACAACGGCACGCTCTTTCTCTTTAAAAGGCGGAGCCGGAATCTCGGTGAGTAAAATATGATCCTTTACGGTAAGTGGCTCCAGTTGATCAATGATTTTGAAAGCCTCAGACACTTTCTTGTGCTTTGCCAACACCTTCATCTCATTTTTATAGGAATCTTTTGGCTGCGTGGGGATTTCGCTTTGCGCAGCTATCAGAAATGGCAATACAGCGAGAGCAAGAACAGGTAATGACTTTTGCTTCATTGGAGATTGGTTAATCACCAAAGATATTTACTTATTTGATTTGTTTAGCAAGGAATATTATGATGGGCGCAATGTTGAAATGAAATTTCAGGACCATGCCATAATGGTCGGGATGAATAGCCAGTATATCAAGTCAATACCAGAGATCGATCAGGCATTTACCCACACAAGAAAAGATACCATCACTAACTGATCCGATACATACTGCACGATTGGTTCATCGGGGTCAAACTGGTTCCCGTATTTCTCACGTATAGAATCCAACTCTTCGTCTGTAACCCACGGTGTAGTGATAAGCTTGTGCTGTGGATCTACTTTCTTTTTGATGGTAACCAATAATCGCTTTTTCATATGGCAGTAAATTATTTTCGTTATGATGAAATGCCTTCCTCTGCAGAGGCATTTCACAGTGGTTGCATGTTGTATCAAATGATACATCAACGTTACCCACTTCAAACGATTTCTAAAATGACATTTGTCATCTTTCCCTCAGGTATGAGAAAAATCAGAAAAAAAATTAAACGTACTTCAGCAATGCAATCTGCGGGTTTGCTTTTTTGTATGCCGCGTATTTTTTACAAACCGGGTAAAGCATTATTACCACCGCCAACCAAATCAGATAGACACCTTGCAACCCAACACCAGCAGCACCAGCAGGCCTTCCAAATTGAAACGATCCAAATTGCAACTCGTTCCACGTATATCCCTGTGCTAAAAATATAAGTTCGGTTATCAAATGAATCAAAGGGAAATGAAGAATGTAATAAAGCATCGGCACTCTGCCGTACACCTCGAGTATTTCTTTCCATCTTCCGAATGCTTTCTCAGACACAAAAAGAAAGAAAAAAGCCACACTCAATGTAATCAGAATAAAAGGTAATGAAGGCGGATACTTGGTAACGTTCACAAACGAAAGCAGCGTGAACAGAAAATTATCCTGAACAGCAAAACGTGATGGATCTCCAAAAAGATTTAGCGCCCGCAAGACCACAAACAGCCCGAGCAACGAAAGAGATATCTTGAGAAACAATTGCTTATGCTCTTCTTCCGGCTTTGTAAATAAAACGCCACATGCATATCCGGCCAACATGATTGCAAACCACGGCAACACCGGATAAGCAATAAATACCATAAAGCCAGGAGTAACCTGATTCACCGTAGGGCTGGCCAGCCAATGGTAAATAAAATTGGTGACAGGATATGCAGGGAAATCAAAGCGCGCCACCAAATTGCAAATGAGCGCAAGTACAATTGCGATTGAAAGATTCTGTTTTAACGACAGACGCAGGAAGAAGGGCAATAACAAGAAGCCTACACCAATAGCCGCGATCACTTGCAGCATGAGTGTTCGGAAATAAAGATCAAACCATACGCTGAAGTTTACGAGTGTGACCTCCAAAAAAATTAACCAAACGCCACGCTTTATTAAGAATTGTTTGCTCGTCTTCTGATGCTTTGAATTGGAGTATACCAGGTAAACGGAAACACCTGCCAGAAAAACAAATGTAGGAGCACAAAGATGGGTGATCCACCGCGTGGCAAAAAGAGCAAACGAAGTAGTTTTAAGATTGAGTGGATCTGCCGTGAGTGCGCTATAATGTACAAGTTCACGAATGTGATCAATCGCCATCACCAGCATGACGATGCCGCGCGTGATATCCACTGACGCAATTCTGTTCATAAAACTAAAGATAAAAGTCAGTTACCATTTATTGTCAATCGCCACAGCTTCTTTCAGAAGTTTTTTAAGAGCACGCTCATTGATCTCCTCCACGTGGCGGTAGATTTTATAAAACACCTGCTTGTTTGTGCCACGAATAAGATACTTGTCAGCATCCTGCAGTCGGTTGCCATACCAAAATCCAAACAGCACACCGCTCCTGATGCCACCGCGCGGAATCGTAGCAGGCCAGATGATGCAGATTCCCTTCCTGCCAGAGAAGAACGGAACGTTGTAGGAAATCTTCTCTTTACAAGCGGCAGGCAGATTTTCTCTCACAATCTGTCGCAATACGTCCACTATAATACGCTCGTCTTCCGGAAGCAACTCATACAACTGTAATAAAGAAGTGACCTTCCCTGAAAATGATTTCATGATCGAAGTTAACGATCAGGAACAAAATCAGTTTCATTCTTTACGCCCGAGGCACATCTTCCAATCTGTAATAAATTTTGAGACCGCGTTCCTTGGCGAGACGCACGTCTTCATCAGCTCCCTTGGATGCACCTTCCAGTCGCAGCACCGCATCACATTTCTCAAGCAGGCGATGGGCAGCGGGATATTGAATTTCCTCAAAGGCTTCATCACCGGGGCGTTTCGATCCGGCAAGTTTTTGCAACGGAACTGCCACCCACTCGCCTATCATGGGAATATGCCCCAACCTGAAAAGCGGAAGCGCTACCGACTCAAGTTTATCCATATTTTTTTGGATTAAAGTCGGGTCATCGTTTGTACCACTACGGTAAGGGCCAGCAATCAAGATCATCATAACAATTAATTTTTCTGAAAGAACGGGAAAGCTTCCCGGTCGATCACTTAAGGTACCTTAAGAATTTCTAGTTCTTGTTTTTCCGGATGGCACTTAAAAATTCAGGAGTGATTCCCAGGTAAGAAGCAATCTGCTTCTGGGTAACTTTCTGCACTACATTCGGATACTTCTGCAGAAAGCGGTGATAGCGCGCTTCGGCTGTAAGCGAAAGGTTTTGGATGGTACGCAGCTGTTCGCGCACATAGGCGTTCTGAAAAATAACGCGAAAGAACTTTTCAAACTTAGGCTCTTCCTTCAATAAAACATCAAAGTCTTTTTTGTGCAAATGCAAAACTTTACTCTCCTCAAGTGATTCGATGGTAAGGATTGCTGAAACGGAATTGGTGAATGCATATATGTCTGTAATCCACCAATCTGCAACAGCAAACATGATTGTAGCTTCCTTGTCGTCTTTATCAAGGTGATAGGCACGCAAAGTACCGCTGCAAACAAAACTGATCTTATCGCAAGGCTGCCCTGCATTTTGAATCTTTGTTCTCTTCTGCAGAAGCTCCAGA
>CAZNCO010000538.1:0-3661 GCA_964571345.1 uncultured Ohtaekwangia sp. | reverse complement strand
CCATTATACTTGAGCTTAGCGATCTTCACCTGAGCCTGAAGCGCTTCTCCGGCCCCGGAAAGAAGTAAGACACCAATCAGGAACTTAACCTGAGCTATAGCCCAAATTTTCCCTATTTTAAATGAAAGATGCATTCTAAAATCTTTACTTTTCATTAAACCTTGGCAGTGAATTTGCCTCTAAGAGACCAAATCAACTTAAAAAAACCTATGAAAGCAATCGAAAATTGGATTCAACTAAGATTTAATCCCGTTTCATCATTGCTTTTAATCCTTTTTTTCATTTCATGCGATAATGCAGGAAGTGATATTTTAAATTCCACCGACACGCAAAATGTGAATGCTGAATTAACATCTTCGAGCTACACCGATGAGTCAGCGGATATTTCAACATCAGTAATAAGCCATATCACCAATACCCAATTAGGCGCGCGCGTGAAAGGAAATATTGTGATCGACAATGACGATCGCCTTACTTGCGCAACGATCACACTGACGCCCACCGGAACAAAGTTAATACCCGAAGGCACCATCACGGTTGATTTTGGCGCAGGTTGTACCGATGGCAGAGGCGTGACTCGCTCAGGAGAGATCGTGATTGTGTACTATGGAAAAAGATGGCTGTACAATTCGTATCGGTACATTACTTTCAATAACTTCAAAAGAAACGGTGTTCTCATTGATGGAAAGGATTCTGTTATCAATAAAACGATAGATACAACTGGCACAAGCTTTACTTTCAAACACGTGATCATCGATGGTCTGGTTACATTTCCGGATGGGAAATTTGTAACCCGAAATCAGGATATTTCTCATCAATGGAATTATAAAGGTACGCTAACCATTGCTGACGATGAATGGTTGACATTGGCCGGTGGTGCTGCCAGTGGAAAAACAAAATCTGGTGGCAACTATGCGATGACCATTACATCTACTCTTGTTCGCAAAGTTTCCTGTGCGCTAACTGACAAAATCTTTGTTCCGGTCAGTGGCTCCAAAACGATATTGGTCGATGGAAATGAATATGAGATCGATTATGGGGCTGGAACCTGTGATGACGAGGTAACGGTAAGTTTCAAAGGAAAATCAAAAACAATCACCGTAAATGAAGATGATATTTGAACGCAGGTTATAGTAAACTTCTCTATGAAAAAAAATAAGTCAAGACATTTAAACTTTTAACTCACTCCAACCTCTAAGAGTTATATTTTCAAACACAAACAAATTATGAAAATGAAATTGATGAATGGAAAGATGTCAATGTTGGTGCTGGCGACCTCGATGTTTCTTGCTTCTTGTAATAGTGGCAATGATCAAATGGGTTTGACGGAAACGCAGGTTGCAAATGCGGAAGTTGCTTTTTCTAACGCAGATGAAGCAACGGATTTGGGAAATACCGTGGTGAACGGTGCGGACGTTAGTGGGCAATTGTCAGGTGCGCGTGTAGACGATGGAGATGGACATCATCTGTTTGGTTTTCGCGATTGGGATGATCGCCTGAAGTGTGCAACAGTTACAATCGTTCGCGATACTGCAAGTACTAAAGAATGGCCAATCGGAACAATCACCATCAGTTTTGATAGTGCCACCTGTTCAAATAAGGGGGTTGTGCGCAGTGGGGAAATTATAATTCATTTCAGTGGTCATCGTTATAGCCCTGGAGCAACGAGAAGCATCACATTCAATAAATACATTCGCAATAAACACGAAATTGAAGGAACCTATACAATCAAAAATGTTTCGATCAGCGATACTTCAAATCTTAAATTTCAGGTTACGTTGGTTGGAGGTAAGGTCACTTTTCCAGATGGAACAACTATCACGCGTGAACAAGATATAACGCACGAATGGATTAGATCGTCCAATCCAATCAACGACAAGTGGCTTCGCCTGACCGGTGGTACAGCTCACGGCACCGGAAGAAAGGGTCATTCGTATTCCATGGAAATCTTGAAAGATCTTGTGATTACCCGTGCTTGTGAGGTGAATAATGATGTGGAGATTCCTGTGAGTGGAGAGAAAAAGGTAACAACTGACTCAAAAGAATTTACACTTGATTATGGCGATGGAACCTGCGACAATATTGTTACGGTTACGGTTAACGGAGTGACGAAGACAATCACAGTTTCTAAAGACGGAGATTAGAATATGAAAATAAAGGAGACATCTTAAAATGGTGTCTCCTTTATTATATCCTATAAAACAATTTTAAATTATAAACTCAACTAATCAATTTAAATTATGAAAATGAAAGGTTTCTTATCAATGAAAACAGCTGCCATTTTGCTGGCAGGAATGGCGGTGCTCGGTTCTTGCAACAAGACAAGTGATACAGCGCTTAGCACCGAAGACACGCAAAATGTGAATTCAGAATCGGTGGCCGATACACAGGTGAGTGAAACATCAGACATGAGCAATGCTGTGGTAGGATCAGTAACCAATTCGACCTATGGAACAGCGCGCGTTGATGCCCTTGTCGATTTAACTGGGAGAGTAGCAGATGGACGCTTGGCAGGAGCTACCATCACCTTGCAAACAAATTCAACTAGCACAAAAGATGCTCCAAGTGGAACCATAACGATTGATTTTAAGTCGGGAGTTACTACCAATGGCGTTACACGCAAAGGTCAAATTATCATCACGTATAGCGGAAAGAAAGGTGTTGCCGGTTCAACCAGAACACTCACGTACAATAACTATTCAAGAAATGGAATTATGTTTGACAATGCGATGATGTTCACCCATACAAATTTGGTTGACTCCACCGTATTCCATCATCAATTAACAGGTGGTAAATTGACGTTCCCGGACAATACCACAATTTCAAGAACAGCTGATTATGATGTAACTCTTGACTACGTAAACAAAACACTTACACTTTCAGCGCACAATGTAGCAGCTCATAGTGCTACAGGTACTACCCGTAAAGGCAAGGATTATACCATGGATATTACAAAGCCCATCGTTTACAAATCCTCTTGTGCTGCGTCAAATATTTTTCTTGCAGCTAGCGGAACTAAGACGATTACTGCAGGATTGGTTTCCTATACTATCGATTATGGAGATGGCACATGCGATAACACAATCACAATAACGGTAGGTGGTAAGACGATCACGATAACCGCAAGTACAGACGGTAATTAATCCGGTTTCTTCCGACAAATAAAAAAAAACTCGCTTTAACAGCGAGTTTTTTTATTTGGTTCAAACTTGACGTTTCCTCAGACACGCTTGTAAAAATATGTTTTCAATAATTCAGTTGATGCGATATACGCCAGCACCATCAGTATAATCGCACCAATATATTTGATCGGCAGCGCAGTGAACCCAAGAACATCTGCAAGGGGAGTATAGGGCAATGCGATGGTTAAACAAACAATAGAAACAACTGCTATTGTAAGTGACTTCCCCGGGCGGCTGGTGAAGATGCTTTTGGGAGTGCGCACCACCAATACAATCAGCGAGGCCGAAACAACTGACTCGACAAACCATCCCGTGCGAAACAAAGTCTCGTTAGCATTTAATAAAAGCAGTAATGTGCCAAATGTGGCGAAGTCAAAGATGGAACTCAACAACCCGAAAGCGATCATGAATTTTTTAATGAATGCAAGGTTCCATCTTCGTGGTTTGATGATAGTGCTTTCTTCGACATTATCGTTGGC
>CAZNCO010000537.1:0-3668 GCA_964571345.1 uncultured Ohtaekwangia sp. | reverse complement strand
GACCCTGAGAGACGAATAATTTCGAAACACCATTTGTATAGCAGCAAGCTTTAGAGTTTGTTATCTAATGCTTGTTGCTCTTTTTTTTAAATCGGTCAATTCAATCGCGCATTTATTTTTTTTTCTGATGCAACTCTTGCTGCGCAAAATGAATCTTGAGTTTGTTACAATTAATTCGTTTTGACTGTAACATAAAGAACAACATCAACGTCTAACGATCACTAAATTTCCTAACTATGCTTCGAAATTATTTCAATGTTGCACTGCGAAACATTCGTAAACACAAATTCTTTGCAGCGATTAATATTCTCGGAATGACAATTGGAATTACTTCCTGCTTGTTCATCACCCTGTATATTATCAATGAATTTAGCTATGATCGTTTTCACGCCAATGCCGATCGCATTTACCAGGTTGGCTTGCATGGAAAAATTGGTGGTCAGGATATACGCGTCACAAACACGTGTCCTCCTATGGCCGCTGCCCTGGTAGCGGATATTCCTGAAGTTGAATCCTCCACGAGATTAAATGGCTGGGGAAAACCAACCTTGCGAAATGGCGAGATCGCTTTTGACGAAGAGAAAGTGTTTGCGGCAGACAGTAACTTTTTCAAATTCTTTTCATTCAAGTTGATTTCGGGCAACCCTGAAACGGCATTAAAAGAACCAAGCACTGTGGTGTTAACTGAGAAAATTGCGAAGAAGTATTTCGGCAACGAAAACCCGCTTGAGAAAACGTTGGTTATCGGCAATGATAAAAAGACCTATAAGGTTACCGGGGTAGCTGAAGACTGCCCGACAAATTCTCATTTTATATTTAACGTACTCGTTTCGGCTGCATCGGATGATAATCTCAAACAAAATATCTGGCTGAACAATGGCATGTGGACTTACTTCACTCTTCGCCCGAATACTTCGGTAACAGCCGTAGAGAGCAAATTTGAAAACCTGGTGGTTAAATATATCGGGCCCGAAATAGAGCGGTTCATGGGCACAAGCCTGGACCAGTTTCGCAAGGCAGGTGGAGCCTATGGATACTACACCACTAAAATCACCGACATACATTTGAAGTCAACCTCACAAGGCGATTTGGAGCCAGGCGGAAATATGATGTACATCTATTTCTTCGGAGGTATCGGGATCTTCATCATGGTAATCGCTTGTATCAATTTCATGAACCTCTCTACGGCACAATCTGCAGGTCGTGCAAAGGAGGTTGGCTTGCGCAAGACACTTGGATCTCTGTGTGGCCAGATGATTGGGCAGTTCCTGGCAGAGTCTATGTTGTATAGTTTGTTTTCAATTGTTCTGGCAGTTTTGTTGTGCTGGTTGTTACTACCTTCTTTCAATACATTGTCAGGAAAGGAGTTGATCATCCGCGATTTGGCTAATCCTTGGTTTATTGGCGGTATTGTTGCGCTTCTGTTTTTTGTTGGACTTACGGCCGGAAGCTACCCTGCGTTTTATCTTACATCTTTCAATGCGGTAGAAGTGTTGAAAGGAAAAGTAAGAGCAGGTTTTAAAAGTAAAGGCATCCGTAGTACGCTGGTAGTGTTTCAATTTTCAATTTCTATTTTCCTGATCATTTTCACTTCTGTTGTATATGACCAGATTCAATTCATGCAAGATCAGCAGATGGGAATCGACAAGAAAAACGTGATGGTGCTTCGCAGCTTGCATAGGCTGGGCACAAATAAAGAAGCTTTCCGCAACGCGCTGCTTCAAATGCCGGGAATTACGAAAACCAGCTTTACAAATAGCACGTTTCCAGGTGTAAACAATACTACTATTGTGCGCTCTGCAAAATCGGAGCATGATCATATTTCAGGAGTCTACTTTGCTGACTTTGATCACCAGGATGTATTGAAATTTGAAATGAAGGATGGCAGATACTTTTCAAAGGATTATCCGTCAGACTCCACAGCGGTTGTCATTAACGAAGCGGCTGCGAAAGAATTTGGATTTGACAAAGCAGCGGGTGAGGAAGTTCTTTACAATAATGGTGACTCGACTTTCCACCGTTATAGGGTAGTAGGTATTGTGAAGGATTTTAATTTTGAAACGTTCAAAGACAAAGTACGCCCGCTTTGCGTTTTCCTGACGAAGAATTCAAACAACATGTTGGTGCGCTACGCAGGCAATGCACAAGTGATGATAGAGAACGCTACAAAACTATGGAAACAATATTCGAACAATGAGCCAATTGAATACGCTTTTATGGATGAGGATTTTGACAAGCTCTTCCGCTCGGAGCAACGCATGGGAACTATCTTCAGTGTTTTCTCTGGACTCGCGATCTTTATTGCGTGCTTAGGATTGTTTGCATTAGCTGCTTTCACAGCCGAGCAAAGAACAAAAGAGATTGGTATTCGCAAAGTGATGGGCGCTTCTGTTACGTCTCTTTCAATGGTGTTATCGAAGGAATTCATCGTGCTGGTGTTGATTGCGTTTATTCCGGCAGCCTCGCTTGGATGGTATATTTCAGATCAATGGCTTAATGGTTTTGCCTTCCGTATCTCCATCAATCCATTGATATTTATAGGTGCAGGAATTTCCGCCTTGCTCATTGCCTGGTTAACGGTAAGCTATCAATCACTAAAAGCCGCGAAAGCAAACCCCATCAACTCTTTGCGTTACGAATAATGAATCTGTGAATCAGTGGCTAAAGGTTAACAGCCGCTGATTCACATGATTTTTTAAACGAATAATTTAGGATTCATTCTTGTGGTCAAAGTATCCTTTTGTCTCCGCTTTGTTTGCAAAGAAATTCAGGAACATCACCACGAAAGTCAAATAGATAATAGACTGAATACTCACAAGTAATTTTCCGGTAGGAGTAACCGGATAAAAATCTCCATAGCCGATAGAAGCTGCTGTTACAAAACTGTAATAGATCGGGTCAAACCAGTGGGTAAAGGGTTGATTTAAATAGTTTCCTCTTTTGTAGATCACTGCAAAACTGAGAGCCATTTCAAGGTAGTTTAAAAACAAAAGTAACATAGATCTCCTGTAAGAACGCGGCTTTGAAAATAGATCGGACGCAAAAATCAAGGTGGGCACATACAACATGGTCTCCAATAAAAACCATATCATGAAAAAGAAAAGAATGTTGTTGTCAAATAAATTAAAATAAATGAGCACGAAAGGCAATGATACTTTGATCAGTACTGTGATATCAACAGAAAGGTCCTGATAAGCTTCTCCCATTTTTACAAAAAACTGCTTTACATAAATTCCAGGAAATAGGAATTGCGAAGTGGCCAGAAACAGGCGTACTAATTTTTCAATGCCCATGTCGTCCTGGTGGTCATTATTCCAGATGGCTTTGATGTTTCTGATTCTTTTTTTAATGGTGCCTTCTTTCGGAATCTGATTAGGCGAAGGTTTCCCCAGAATGAGTTTTTTAAAAAATGGCTTCACAAACAGAAGGGTTAAGACTTACCCGAAAGGTACCCAAACGATTTTTTTCTAGCTATGATATTTGTCAGATGTTCTGGGTAAGTTTGATTACGTATATATTATTGAGATAACACTCCGTTCATAAAAATTACATCAGCTGATTTGCCGTTGTTTTCTATCTTTTCTGAAATAAAGGAAAAATTATGCGCTTTGTATTGGTATTCATGTTTGGGCTTTGTTCGGTTTTGATCTTCGGCCAATCATTTGATC
>CAZNCO010000536.1:0-3672 GCA_964571345.1 uncultured Ohtaekwangia sp. | reverse complement strand
GATTAACACCGGAATGTAGCTCTGAAAGAAGCTGTGGTCAATGATTTTAATCACGCCCACTAACGGAATAAGTCGCGAAGATTTTGTCTTCTCAAATCAGTTTCTCTGAGTTAGCTTTCGCGATTGCTTCGGATTTACATTTCACCTGAAGCTTCGCATAGATATTCTTGATGTGCGTCTTTGAAGTTTCTTTTGAAATGAAAAGCTGCTCAGAAATTTGTGTGTACGTTTTTCCTTCAGAGATCAGCTGCAATATCTCCGTCTCCCTTTTCGTGAGTGGGCTATTGGGGTTTACATGAAAATTGTCGATCACCATGCGCGCAATCTTACTGCTCATAGGCGCTCCACCTTTGCTGATCTCGTCCAGTGCTGCCAAAAGTTCGAGATAATTTGCACTCTTGGTGATATACCCGCTCGCACCTGATTTCAGTGCCTCAAATACCATATCGCTATCTTCGTAAACAGTCACCATAATAATATCTGTAGATGGCCACTTGTCTTTAATCATCTTTGCTCCTTTGATGCCATTCATTCCACCCGGCAGCTCTATGTCCATAAGCACAATATCAGGTTTATCTGAATTCATGTGTTTGATTGCTTCTTCGCAACTTCCGTAGCTACTCACCACAAAAAATTTTGGAGAGCTATTTACAATTACAGAAAAACTATTCCTGATTTCCTTATCGTCTTCTACGATGAGAACTCGCTTTTTTACTTCTTCGGTCATATCTTTTGTGTTTTTAGTTCGGGTAAAATTAGTCTTACTTCTGTGCCACTTCCTTTCTGCGAATGAATCACAAATTTTGTTTTGATTTTTGCCGCGCGCACCTGCATATTATTGAGTCCATTTATTTGTTCTACTTCGTTCATCTCAAAGCCTTCCCCATCGTCAGCCAGCTGCATCTCCAACCCATCATTGGTCTCTTTTAAAGAAAATGATACATTCTTCGCATTGGAATGATTAAAAGCGTTCGTCATCGCTTCTTTCATAATCAGATTTGCCTCACGACTAAAACCATATGGCAACTTCACCTTTTGCTTCAATTCGTTAAACGCCCTGAAGTTAATGCCTTTCTCTTCAAAAAGTTTCTCTCCGAAATCGCGTATGTGAAAAAATAATTTTGTTAGCTCATCATTAATAGGATCTATACTCCAGATGAAATCGCGCGTGCCGGTGTACAAATACTTAGCTGCATTCTCTACCTTGTTGTAATATTCATTAGCATGACCATTTTGGCTCAGTTTCATCAAGCTTATATAATTGATGATGCGTGTAAGTTGGTTTCCCATTTCATCGTGAAAGTCGCGTGCAATTTCTTTTCTTAGTTTCTCATGTTCTTGTTGGCGGATGCGCTCATACTCCAATGTTCTACGCATGCGGTTACGAATGCGCATGTAAAAAATACTTACTACGGAAATAGTGGCAAAGACAAAAGCAAACACCCTAAATTCAAGTGTTTCGTAAAAAGGTGCTTTCACCGAAAATGCATAGGTAAGCGGAGCATCCCATCCGCCTTGATGGTTGGTGGCTTTCACCTGGAATGAATACTCACCCGGTGGAAGATTGCCATACGTGACATGATCAATCAAAGTAGGCTTTGACCAGGTTTTATCAAACTTGTCAAGAAAATATTGATAACGAACCGACTTCGGATTCTGCTTATTTACCCGGTTGAAATAGAACGTAATGTGATTTTTATCAGACGGTAATACCGGGCGAAAGGGGATCTTAAAAAAACTGTACCGGCTATTAGAATATTGATCACCCCAATCACGGTCATAAAAAATCTCTATGCCTGTAAGATGCAATGGGTATGAATAATTGATTTGCTTTTGATTGTCATTGAATTTGTAAACGCCATCAATAAGTCCAAAATACTTTTCTTCACCCAGGTAATACGAATTGCTGTTGGTCTCTACTCCCGTGAGGCCATTTTCGTATCCATAATTGTGGCTTTCCAGAATTGCAAACTGGTCATTCAGTTTCATCCGCGAGATTCCTTGCTCCGTGCCGACCCAAATAAATCCGTCTTCATCCGGAGCTACGAAATAAATCAGGTTGGAAGGCAAACCATCATCACTTGAAATTAGCCTGGTCTGTTTGGAGGTCGGATCAAAAATTAAAATACCAGATCCGTTAGTGCCCATGAGCAGGTAGTTTTCTTTATAGATGTTCATGGATATCACCGAAGTGTTTACCATTTCAGGCAACCACACTGTACTGATTTTTCCGTCTTTAACAATAGACATCACCTGCTCCGATCCCACAAACAGGGTCTTCAATTTTGCAGAATACCGAAGCGAAGAAACATATTTAGACCCAAGCCCCTCTGATGTCGAATACGAAGAAAACTTCTTTCCATCGAAAGAATTTATTCCTCCGTCCCAGGTTCCACACCATAGATTTCCACGCTCGTCAAAATCAAGCGAAGTAATATACTGACTGGAGAGGCCGTGTTCACGCGTATACCAATGGAAATCATCTCTCAAACTGTCATATCGCCCCAGGCCAGAAAGAGTAGCTACCCATATCTCGCCTCGCGGACTTTTCCGGATAGCTGTTACATCTCCCTTTTGGTTTGCATTGAGCGGATATTCCTTCACTTTTCCATTCTTGACCTTGATCAATCGCATCGAGCCAAGCCACATCGCATTGGAGTTGTCTTTCTCAATTGCCATGATAGATCCAACCACGCCAGGCATCCATTTTTCAAAGTCACTGATGAAGTATTTATAAATTCCGCTTCCTGAAGTAGAGATCCAGGCATTCCCTTCGCGATCAAACATTACTTGCGTTCCTTCCACACTTGAAAGAACTATCTCAGGCTTCTTGTCACCGGATAATTTTGCAATCGAACCATCTTCCGCTATCCAAAACGTTTTGTTAATTGAATCATAAGCGATAATGTGGTCGTTGGTAATAGATGGTTCGGGTGAAAATCTTCCTTTTCTATAATCAAATGAAAAATATCCCTTGTCTGTTTTAAGTAACAAATTGCTCTGATAATTTATCATCGAAGAAACCCGGCTAAAATAATTCTTGAATTTAAAGTTTCTGCGTTTTCCGGATTGCGACAACAGTAAGAAACTACTATCATTTAAATAAAAGCAGGCCTCCCGGTTAAGCGTATGTAGCCCAAAATAGATGACTCGATCAGGGGCAATCTGAGTTTCCCAAGTGATGACTGAGTCTTTAAAAATTTTACCAATGGACTGCCGGCCCATCTGAAAAAAAATAGAGTCACCCACCTCGAACATCCGTCCAACAAACCGCTGATTATCCTTTGGTTCCTGAAAGGTTTTAAACTTCATTCCATCAAACCTGGAAATACCACGCGGGTGTGTGATCCACAAGTTCTGGTCTGAATCAATCATCAAAGAATTGACATTATTGTTGAGCAGTCCGTTGAACGTTGTATAAACTTTAAACTCCCGGCCATCGAAGCGGGCCAAGCCACCACCCATAGTGCCAAGCCATAGGTATCCGTTTTTGTCTTCTACCATTGCGCTCACCTGCGATTGCGGGAGCCCGTCCTGCGCTTTGTAATTGCGAAGGGAATATTGCTGGGCAGAAGCACTCACCCAAGACAAGAGCCAACAAACGAAAATCAACCTCATTTACCGCGAAAGTTAGATTTATTTCACTCGTTAATTAATACCCCATCCTAAGGT
>CAZNCO010000535.1:0-3672 GCA_964571345.1 uncultured Ohtaekwangia sp. | reverse complement strand
TTAAGACCTGAGATTGACTCCATCATTGAGGTTGTTTCAGCGTTGATGGGCGGTGTTATCAGAGAAACGCTTACGAATAAGACCCCAATCATTTTCAGCAAAGACGTGTACGCTACGGCCTGTCTCGCTGGCGCCATTCTCTATCTCATACTGGAAAGCTTGTCTGTTTCCCGTATCGAAAATTTTCTTGTTTCAGCAAGCCTGATCATAATCATTCGGATAGTAGTGATCGTTTTCCAGATTGAACTGCCTTCGCTGCGAAGTAAAAACTAGAAAGATTTTTTTGTACGATCCTTGGTACTGGCATGCTGTTGTGAGCCGGGTGATTTCTATCAATCGTTATGCTCTAAGGTCCAGTTTAATCGTCATATTTTTGTTGACCACCGGTCACGAACTTCCTTCGCCTGATGATGATGTCTTTGAATATGGAATGCTAAAAATTCAAGTCGTTGCTGAAAATCCATCGGACCAGAGATCGGATGGGGATGCGCTTGAATACGTAGCTCTTCTTCCTTCAAATCCTTCCCAAATTCATCAAGTACTAATTGAAGACTGAGAAGGGCCGCTCTCCAAAAAATTAAAGTTCCTCCCATTCTTGGAGCAGCAACAGCAGGCACTTGTTCTTTTGATTTCCATGTTCGATCAATTATTTGCTCAATGCTAAGCTCTTTATGAATAGATTCAAAAGTTTGCTCCATCTTGCCTTCCCTTATGGCACGTAAGGTTTTCCACATTCCCAATATACCACCATGTTCGGCCCAAAATAAGTGCTCAGTGATTTCTGTTATACACCATGCATCGGGAGTCGGCTTATAATTGCCTTCATTTTCATCGACATTTGCTAATAGAGCTGCATACGCATTTCGAACTTCATCAACATGCTTTATAAGAACAGTAACTTTATTCATAATTATTCCTTTTTTGTTGAGTCAAACAAATACACTTTCCCAAAGTGCTATAATTGTTTCCGAAGAAACTGCTTTGTCAAAGAACCCATTTCTTAATACGAATCCCGTCCTATAGCTCCTTTGTCCCGTAGCTGAAATATGTTTTCGCCTTGCCCGCAACGTTTGTCCTAAAATTAAATTACTTCCAAAATTTCGGCATATGCACCAGTGCTTATACCGTTTGTTAATCTAAAGGTTTTCGAAAAACAATCAAAACGCACTACTTCTGTAGCATTAGCACTGGCCGGCCTTATTTCTCCTCCACCTTTTGAATCACTTTTTCAAGAAGGTCACCTTTCTCTCTTAGCGTTTTAACTAAAGCCAAGCTCAACTATTTTTTCGGTTGGCTTGAATTGGATAATACTTGAAGTTCCCCAATTACCATGTGCTACTGAAAAAAACCGCCAGGCGACTTTCCCTCTTTACAAATATTTCAACCCGACAATAGATGGCAGGCTGCCCTATCTTATTGCAAATAATTTTCACTGGGCAAGCTGGTTGCGCAGTGCAACCCTATACTTGTCATCAAAACAATGGAAATATGGCTTCTGTAGCATCCAACCCTTATCATCAACAGCCTCAGCATGCCGGGCAACAGGCAGGGATGTCCCGAGGATATCCCGTGGTTGTCCCGAGGGTGAGCCGTGGTTGTCCCGTCCCTATAGAAGCCACGGGTTATCTGCGGTGCATCCATATTGTATCAGCTGGTATTCCCCGTGTATCACCTGGCTTTGCCTGACTTTTCTTATGCTTTAACATACTTTAAACTATACTTAACTCATTCTTATGGCAACACTAAAATCTGAACTCCAATTCACTGGCCCGCTGGGCGAACTCTCCGCCTACAAAATGCGCGGCTCCGACAAAATCATTTTGCGCAAGAAGGGCGGTCCTTCGCGCAAGCAGATGAAAACCGCTGCCACCTTTGCCAACACGCGCAGAACCAATGTCGAGTTTGGCGGTCGTGCCACCGCCTCCGGTTGGGTGATGCGTGCAATGGGCACACTGAAAAATCTTGGTGACAATAATTTATCAGGTCGCATCAACGCGCTACTGAAGCCCATCCAGGAACTTGATACTATCAGCGCCTGGGGCAAGCGCAGCGTGCAGCTCTCCAAAAGTCCGCAGCTGCTGGCGGGCTTCTCCCTGCAAAACGATATCAGTTTTGATGGCGTCATGCGTACACCGGTGTCTTTCACCTTTTCGCAGGAGCAACTCAGTGCACGTGTAGAAATTCCTGCTCTGCTTCCGGGCATCAATTTCGTTGCAGCAAACTATCCCTACTACCGCATCACGCTCGCGTTGGGCATCATACCTGATCTCTTTTACAACGTGGGTGCAAGCAAATACACACCCGTTAATGACTATCCTGCTACAGTGGAAGCGGAGACTGCCTGGTGCGCGGTGAAAGACCGATCACAACCTACCGTAATTGAATTAGCCATCCCACAGATGCCACCCGATGACAACTTCAGCCTGATGCTTTCCATCGGCATCAAATACGGTGTCATCAGAAACGGAGGTATTGAACAAGTGCCTAAGGTTGGCTGCGGCAAGGTGTTGGTAGTGGAGTGAAAATATACTTTTAGCCAGCTACTCACGAAGATTGAAAAAGCACGCGTTGCAATGCGTGCTAACTGGGGATATTACCAACAATTAGTTGATGTCAGGGATAACACCTGAGACGGCTAAAAAAGCTTTTGTTCGCCAAAAAATCTTGTATCCAAGTTGTTTGGTTTCATGTGAACACTCATGCCTACAAATTAATATTTTATGTTTTAAAATCGGTTTCGAATGTTAGTCAGCAGGATTGTCTCACACACGCGGAGCCTCGAAGCGAAGACTCCGCTAAGAAGGAGTACGAATGTCTTCAAATCCTAACTGGTTCAACCTGTGTAACTTTTATCTCACTCACACAGAGTCCTCGAGGCGAGTAACTCTGCTAGAAAGAAAAGAAGATTACGTTGGTTCGGAATTTTAAGAAGATGCTTCTTCTTCAGTTTGTAGGTTATCAATAAAACTCTCAAAAGACTGAGCTACAAATTCAAAAGGGTTTTCATCTCCGCTGTCAAATTTATCCACCCAGACTTGACCCTTTATTTCATCTTTCAATGCAATGCAGAAAGCCCAGCCGCCAGAATCTATGGCAAAAGGCAGCCAAGTATTATCATTGTAATTGAAAATTTGTCCTTCCTTTATTGAAAGAATTGAAGAATTTAAATCTGATTTTATCGGCAAAAAGAAGTTCACCCAAAATTTGTTGCTGTAAACAACTTCTTTTGTACTAGTCCCTCCGTATTTTTTTAGAAAAGAAATAAAGTATTCAGGTAGTTGGATATTAAATCTATTTTCAAATTCCTGAATGTCACTACTATTTACTGGTAAAGGCTTAGAGTTTGAATTTAAAGATTTCATAAAATTAAATTTTAATACCCTGAACCATTATACGCCTTATACTGAGAAGCAGAACCACTGTGAGTCATGCCTTGTACTGGGTTATGAGCGTCACTGCGCACCAATTGCATTGTACATTCACCAGTTACCGGGTCAAAATCATCTAAATGATGCCAAGTATATGCTATTTCATTGCCATTCGCATCGATAAACTTTGGGGCAGTTTTTCCACCAAAACCCGCTTCAATATTCGCTAATTCTATCCCATATAGTGAGCAATAAACCCGAAATCATCCTTATTCAGTAAATAAAACCTGGCACTTGAGTAACG
>CAZNCO010000534.1:0-3678 GCA_964571345.1 uncultured Ohtaekwangia sp. | reverse complement strand
CTTTAACTTGTTGATTTACAAAATTATAATGAGGTATTTCAGGATATTCATTTTGTAATTTATGGAAGCGCTCCTGATCCATTTCGGGGTTTTTGAAGAAGCTTCCCGCATTACCTACGATGCGATAGTCGGGTAATTTTTCGGTTCGAATGTGAATGATCGCATCACTGATTTGTTGAATCGAAAATTCTGTTGATGAAGAATTATTTTTTTGTTGCAGCGTGCTAAGAACAGCACCATATCGTGTGTTGATGCGATGATTTTTCTTTGTCAACCTTAAAGTAACACTTGAAATAAAAAATTTTTTTCGATTACCACTTTTAAAAACACTATCGCGATAAGAAAATTTACAATCATCATGATTGAGCACTTCAATTTTTCCGGATGATAGATCAATTACCTCAACATTTTTTATCACCTCGCCAATCTCTACACCATATGCTCCGATGTTTTGAATGGGAGCAGCACCTACTGTACCGGGAATGAGCGATAGATTTTCAACTCCACCCCAATTATTCTTCACGCAGTGCATCACCAGATCATTCCAAACTTCCCCTGAACTTACTTTCAGTTCAATTACTTCATCTGATTCATTCACTTTTTCAATTCCTTTGATCGAATTCCGGATGATCAGCCCATCAAAGTCCTTTGTGAATAGAACATTGCTGCCTCCACCAAGGATCAGTGAACGATTTTCCTGAAATACCTTAGATGATCTTAACTCCTGCAGATGATTTGCCTGCTTGAGTTCGCAGAAATACCTTGCGGAAGCAGAAATGCCGAATGTGTTGAAAGGTTTGAGATTGATGTTTTCGTGCAGCTCCATGAGAAATCAGTTGGTTATTAACACGAAAATAGAATTCAAATGGCGAAATACAGGTACAACTGATTAATTTTATCCGGTCAAATTGCTATGCACAGGTATTATATCACTTAATCTGTTTCGTGTTCAGCACTTCATTTCAAATTAATTCCGAAAATATCGACAAATGAAAATCATTGAATGCCCACGCGATGCTATGCAAGGCCTTTTAGAATTTATTCCAACGGAAAAAAAGGCTACGTATATCAATCAGCTATTGAAAGTTGGGTTTGATACAATTGATTTTGGAAGTTTTGTGTCTCCCAAAGCTATTCCTCAGATGAGGGACACAGCGGATGTACTTAGGAAACTTGACTTGTCTATCACTAAATCCAAATTGCTGGCTATTGTGGCAAATGTGAGAGGTGCTGCCGATGCGTTGGCGTTCGATGAGATCAGCTATCTGGGCTTTCCTTTGTCTTTGTCCGAGACTTTTCAGCTTCGGAACACAAATAAGTCGATTGCTGAAGCGCTTGTGGAAGTAAACGAAATGCAGAATTTATGTACGCAAAAAGGAAAAGACCTGGTTGTGTACCTCAGCATGGGCTTCGGAAATCCTTATGGAGATCCCTACAATGAAATGGTGGTTGCTGAATTTTCCGGAAAACTATTTCAGAACGGTGTTAGAATCATTTCTCTGGCTGATACAGTAGGTGTCTCGGAGCCAGAACAGATCAGATTTCTTTTCCAAACGCTGATAAGAGAATTTCCCCAAGTTGAATTTGGAGCGCACTTGCATTCCACTAAAGCAAAATCGGCAGAAAAGATTGATGCGGCATTAGAATCTGGTTGTCAGCGTTTCGATGGCGCCATCAAAGGATTTGGAGGATGCCCGATGGCAAACGATGATCTAGTTGGCAATCTGGCAACAGAGATTATTTTATCTTCCCTTAAAACAAAAGGAGTTCACTCGAATGTCAACGAACTTGAATTTTCGAAGGCGTTGATGATGGCTGACTTAGTTTTTCCATCACATTAGACTTTTGTCACGATTTTCGTGCGAGACCAAACATTTTCCCTGGCATCGACTTCACAATATTTTTGAATTCTAGTGTTAGCAGGAGGGAAGCAAGTAGGCTGGGAGACAATTCAGTCTGATGTGCAATGTCATCGATCATCATCGGACTCTTTTTAGCAAGTAGAAGATCCATCACTTGTCGTTCTTCCGGATCCAAAGCAGAAAAGTTGAATATTGGTTCGATTTGCTTTGAGGTATTCGCCTCCGCAGACCAGTTTAGAATGTATTCCAAATCCTTTACAGAAGTGTACAGGTTTGCTTTGTTGTTGCGAATTAACTTATTGCATCCTTCCGAAAAAGTAAGTCCTAATGACCCAGGAACGGCAAATACATCTTTGTTATACGAGTTAGCGATATCTGCTGTAATTAGTGCTCCACCTTTTTCTGCAGCTTCAACTACGATGAGTGCGTCACAGAGTCCTGCAATAATTCTGTTACGTGCAGGAAAATTGTGTGCATCCGGTTTCGTTCCAAATGGGTTTTCCGTCAATAGTCCACCATTACCTATCATTTTCTTTGCAGTCTCTTTGTGTGCGGCCGGATAAATCACATCCATGCCGCTTCCCATTACTCCGAGTGTTGGAAGATTATTCTTTAATGCTTGCTTATGGGCCTGGATGTCTATTCCGTAGGCCAAACCACTAACGATCACTGGGCGATGAGGAAGAAGCTCATCAATGATTTGGTTGACAATCTCCTTACCATACTCGGTTGCTTGTCGAGTGCCTACTATGGCTACCGATTTGGCAAAATTCAGATTGATATTGCCTTTGTAGTAAAGCAGGGAAGGAGCATCCTCAATTTGCTTCAGGCGTGAAGGGTATTTTTTATCGGTGTAGAAAATAATTTCAGTTTCATCTTTCTCGGCTTTCTTAAGTTCTCTTTCTGCTTGATGAAAAACAGAGCCACTATGAATCGATTCCGCGGCCACTGGACCAATGCCCGGTATTTTTAAAAGTTTTCCTCTTTGGGTTTTAAAAACTTGTTCTGCCGATCCGCAATAGCTTACCAACTGTTTGACAAGGTGATCCCCGATACCGGGAAGAAAGTGAAGTGCAAGAAATGAGATACGTTCTTGATCCATGCCTAAACCTAAATCTTAAAAAGTTACCGGATAAAAATAATGATTAAGAAATAATCATTAAGAGAGAAATGGAAGAATTTATTGAAGCTTATCTCTCAGCTCAATCAGGAAGTGGCGGATTTTCTTGAGCGAGTCAAGCATTTCCATCTTGTCTTTTACTTCGCTTGAGTCGTGCTTGAGCATTTCTTTTGCCCCTTGCAGGGTAAATCCTTTTTCTTTTACCAGATGATAGATCAAGCGTACGTTTTCAATATCTTCTTTGGTAAACTGGCGATTGCCTTTTCGGTTTTTCTTTGGTTGGATAATGTCAAACTCAGATTCCCAGAAGCGAATAAGCGATGGGGCTACGTTAAACTGCTCGGCAACTTCTCCAATAGAGTAGTAGATTTTTTCTATTTCCTTTTCTTTGTATGCCATGCAGGGGTAGAAAGTGCTTCTTGATAAAAGAACTTCATGCAAAGTAACAATTCTTTAATCTCGGAGCAATTACGAAAAAAAAATTATTCAACAAGGTTTGCACATTATCGTGTGGATTTTTTTATCCATCCCTCCTCATCAAACATCAACGTGTTTTCCGGGAAATCTTCCTTTGTTAACGCCTTTATTCGTTTTAACGCTTGCTTTTGGTTGTCGATCATTACACCTGAATAGATCTGTTGGTAGGTGGAAATGATTCTCGCTTGGAGAAAATTTCCTTGGGGATCAGTATAAACC
>CAZNCO010000533.1:0-3682 GCA_964571345.1 uncultured Ohtaekwangia sp. | reverse complement strand
CATTTGCATTCAACAACCGCCACGGGCAAACCGTTAATCAAGAAGACTACATCCTCACGGTTGCCGAACTTGTTGTTGCGATAGTAATACTCATCCGTGACTTGATAGACGTTATTTGCGGGATTATCAAAATCAATCAGCTTCAAGTTGAGCTCTCGCCGTTCGCTTTCGTCAAAGAAAGTTTTTTGCCCTTTCAAAAATTCCAGAAACTCCCGATTGCCAGCAATGGAATTTTGAAGAGTGGAAATTTGCCGCAGCAAGAACTCTTTGCTCTCTGTATATTTAGGATTAAATTCACGAACTTTCGCAAACAGAACATCGCCAAAGAAAAGCGGCGTTTGCGCTTCAAAGAACGCCCGCAACTTCTCGGCTTCGGCACGGGAGACGTACTCCCATCCCAGTTCTTGTGCGTATTTGATTATAGGGTTTTGCACCCCGCTTCGTTCGCTCATAGTGTTATGTTATTAACCCGAATCTCGCCCGACATCAGATTATTGAGCATTGATTTGAACAGGTCGGTTTTTGCGCTTGTTAATTTTTTGGAATTTTCAATCTTGGCATCAACAGCAGAAAGTGTTTTGCCAATTTCCTTTTGCGCATCAATCGCAGGAAACGGTACTTTGATATTCATTATGCTTTGTGGGCTTATGTTCCCTTGCGCACTCTTCAAAATCTGGTTTTGCACATTGTCTTGAACGTTGCCAGTCTGTATTAAATACTTTACGAAATCACGAGAAACGACTTTTTCATCAATATCAAATTTTCCAACTCGTTGATTCAAAAGACAAATGCCAACATCGGATGCGACCTGTGCGCTTTTTCCAGTAGTAGCTCCAGTCATCGCAATTAACAAGTCGCCGTCATTTAGTCTGAATCGGCTAACTCCTTTCTTGTCAATGAAATTTTGCGGTACGAAACTCGTCCTTTCGGAAAAAGTTATCTTGCCGCCCTGCAAGTCTCCAATTTTTACGACTGGGATACCGCTTTTAGTAAAATCGCTGCTTTTGAATGCGAATCCAGAAAAGACATTGCAGAAATCTCCAATCTTCTTCACCTCCCAGCTCTTTGGTATTTTGCCAATCTCAGTTTCCTTGAGTGGCTCACCGTTCAGCCCTTCGGTAAAAATTTTCTTCATCAGAGCAGCCTTCAACTCCGTGGTGGTCTTGATGATTCTGTCCTGGTTTTCAATCGCTTCCTGAATTTTTGAAAGGATGGTGGCGATGTTGTTTTGCTCTGAAAAGTCCTTAGGTATTACAAACTCTTGAGCCTCCTTAAAATTGGATAATTGAAAATTAAATTTTCCGTCAGCCGCTTTGCGGGAATATGTTTGAAAATCTGCTTGTTTGCTGTTCAAAAGGTAATATAGGAACGCTGGCAAAATCTTGGTTGTTTTTGGCGTAGCCTTAAAAGTAAAAGAGGCAAAAGTATATTGTTTTCCAGGGGGAATTTTTTTGACGAGATAATTTCTTGCCACATTCTTAATGCTGCCGCTTGAGCCCACAAACAAGATGTCATTTTCATTTACAAGGTATTTGTCGGGCACAGACTTCGTTAGGAAGTACTTTGTACCCCAATCAATACCGTCTCTTTGGATGTTGGGGATTGATAATACGGGCATTCCTTCGCCTTTTGTGTTCGCCTCGCTTGAACGCCAAGATATACCACGAATGAAATCGGCTAAATCAGAAGCCTTTTGTGTAACCCAGGTTTTTGGAAATGTTGTTGCTGTTTCCATAATTACAAATTGATTTTACCAAGGATTTTTTTCAACTCCTTGTCTATCTTGCCGCTTTCGGATTCAAGTGTCTCCAATTCAGCCACAATTTCCTTAACGGGTTTCAATTCTTCGCTGCCGCCGTTCTGGATGTAGCGGGTCGGTGAAAGGTTATAGTCATTCTTAACCACGAGCTCCTTGGTAACGAGCTTGCACTTGCCTTCAACGTCTTTCCAATTCTTGAAGAGGTCAACAATGTCCTTCTGCTTAGTTATCGGGACAAAATTTTTCGGCTTACCCTTTTCAAATTCAGCCGTGGCATTCACCAGGAAAATCTTATCTTGTCGGCTCTTCGGCTTTTTCTTGTTCAAAAATACAACCACACCAGGGGCGGTGGTGTTGTAGAAAAGGTTATCGGGCAAATACAAGACCGCTTCAATAAGGTCGTGCTCAACGAACCACTTACGAATTTCTTTTTCCTTGTTGGTTGAATTGTTGCCAGAACCACGGGACACTGCTCCCGTATCCAGGACAACCGCAGCCCTTCCCGAATCCTTTAAGGAAGCGAGAACGTGCTGCATCCATCCCCAGTCCGCACTGCTATGCGGCGGGATACCGCCACTGAAACGGTTATATTCGTCATTTTCAAAATCGGTCTCGGTGAAAATATCTTGATTCCACATCGGATTGGTTACGATGCGGTCAAACTTCTTGAGCTTGTTGCCGTCTTTGAACTTTGGGCGGCGCATTGTGTCGTCTAATTCAATCTTGCCTTCCATATCGTGAATCACCATATTCATATTTGCCATTGCCCAGGTGCTGGCGATAGCTTCTTGTCCATAGAGTTTGAGCGAGCGGTCATCCTTCTTGCCTCGGCTCTTTTCAACCGCAAGCTGGGTTTTAATTAAGAGACCAGCCGAACCGCAGCACGGGTCATATACTTCCATCCCTGGCTCGGTCTCCATAATCTCCGCCATCAGCATCCCAACTTCGCCAGGCGTGTAGAACTCGCCAGCAGACTGTCCACCGTCTTCGGCAAATTTGCGAATCAGGTACTCGTAACTTTTACCGATAATGTCCGCCTCAACTTCATCCAAACCCAGAGGCTTCTGGCTGATTTTTTCAATTAAGCGGATAAGTCCTTCATCGGTAATGATGCGGACGCCGTGCGTGGTGGCATTGAAGTGTGCACGGTCAATGATTCCCTCAAGGCGAGGATTCTCACGGGCAATTTCCCGCATAATGTCGTCCAGACGTTCACCAACCTGGTCGGTCAAATTTCTTACTACTGTCCAGATGGATTTTTCTAAGTCGGTGGGTTTGAGGGGAATGTAGAAACGCACCAAGGTGTGGTCTTTCTCAATCAGTTTCAGCGCATCGGCTCGGCTCTTCTTGAGCTTTGAAGCGATGCGGTTAATCTCATCATCAAACACATCGCAGAGACGCTTTATGAAGACGAGCGGCAAAATGAAATCCTTATACTTCACCGCATCCGCTTGTCCACGAATAGAACAAGCAGCGTCCCAGAGCCAGGACTCCAGGGACTTCACTTCATACGTTAATGTTTTTTTGATTGTCTTAGTTGTTTTCATATCCATTTCCATTTCCAAATTTTAGCGGGTTACTTTTTCCGCTTGCGAATGTTGGAGTTCTTTTTCACGAACTCCTCCAAGTCTGCCTGGCTAATGCGCCAATAGCCCACTTTCGTGGCTTTGATTTTTCCCTCCGTTATGTAGCGGTACAGGGAGCGAACGCTTACCTGTAATATCTCCGCCACTTGTTCAAGTGTCAGAAATTTTTCGTTGGTCATATAATTGATTCTATTCTACACCCTTTTGGGAGAAGTGGCAACTTCTGACAAAACGTGGTAAAATGATTCTACGGATATGGAAATGGCTATTGAAGACAAAATCAAATGGCTGGAAAAAGAACTGCTAAGCAGGTTCTCTCTTTGGGATAGGAATGAAG
>CAZNCO010000532.1:0-3685 GCA_964571345.1 uncultured Ohtaekwangia sp. | reverse complement strand
GACTGATACAGTATTTTGGATGCTTCTTCCAATTCATCCGGAACCTTATCATCAAAGCTAAAATTTTGAAGCCTCCACTTACCGTCACCACTAGGACTGTAAAAAAGGAAGTTAAACCGAATTGGCTGCCTGTCATATCTTAGTAAGAAAGTATAGTGTGAGAGTCTGTCACCGATCGTTTTTTTTGTAATCAGTTCGTGACCATAATAATCACCCATTGCCTTTACCACGGTACTATGGATTTTGAACTTTACGTTCTCGATCTGCTCCTTAGAGTTACTCATCCACTTATTGGTGCCGAATATATAATCCAAAGCGGCATCGCTGTTTTTTTCTTTATACAGCATAAAGAATTCGTCAATTATTTTTTGCGGGTCGTTTTGAGCAAACGAAGATAACGAACAAGCCACTAGAATTATCAGGAATATTTTTTTCATAGAGTAAAAAGATTTCAAAAAGCAAGCTACTACTTTTTTCTTACTTAGATTTACGTAAATTAATTATGTTGATTGCAAGGCTTAATATATGCAGTTGAAAATTACCCAGAAGGACAGATCCTTATTGGTAGAATTGAATAATAAGGTCACTTTCGATCTGCGTTTCCAAGAAAATCTTTGGAATAACAGTTGGAAGGTAAGGCATGGCACCGGACGGGAATTTGCCTTAATCAAAAAGAAGGTTGTGCCATTTTTTTCTTCCGATGCTGTCGTTAAAATAACACATACCGAAAACTCGAATGAGCCGGTGACATTACTTCTCAAATATGTAGATAAGAAGCCTCATGCGGTATTTGAGTATAATGGAAGTAGAATTCAAATTATCTTTCACCCAAATAATCGATTTTCATATTTCCAAGATGACAAGCAAATTGGCCTTACAGAATTAAACACGCATATTTTTGAAGGTTATAGTTATGTTAGTTCGTTCAATGAGCAGATAATTGAATCAAAGATTTTCCTTTTGTCACAACTAAGTTTGATTTATCTGAATTCAGTTGCGGATAGTGACATTGGTGGGTTTCGTGTTATTACTTTTAGATCGTTTTTCTACGGTGAATTGAGGCCTTTTGATGAAGGATGGGGGTGATTTATTTCTCCACAGAGTTATTCGTTTCGAGAACTCTGCGCGTATGAAATAACAAACTGATAATTTACAAGCATTTTTGTTTGAAACGGAAATGTTTATTTCTTCCCTGTTTCACCCGTTTCGATTTCTATGGATTAAACTTCGACTCGCTTTTTATATTTTTTAATCATGCTCATCATGTCTCCTTTGGAAGCTATAGCCCATACGGCTATGTAGCAGACAACCCAGTTAATTATGTTGATTTCAATGGTGACTTTATTTTGCCAAAAGAATTTATTGATAGATTTAAATCGCTTGCCCATTATTTACATTACGATATTCAAAAAGTGCTACAAAACAAAAAGATAGTTAGTGCATTAAAGAAATGGGGTAATTTGACTGATGCTCAATTTCACTATGTTGATAAATCAACCAAAAAAAATCCTTAATTGATAGATATGAGTAATGAATATAGAAAAGTATGGTTAGCGTTTGTGCAGATAGAGGCCCAAGAGAAGTATTCTTTCAATGATTTAATTGACTCTGAAAATGCAGGTTTGCCACAGTATGTTGGCGCATGGGCTAATGTGCTTGTAAAGGCAAATGATATAAACAAGGCTCTTGAGATAGTTCCCCAAGGACTCGATGAAAAAGGGTTTCGTGTAATTTTTATTGATAAGATTGAGAATGTTGCTTCTCTTATTGAATACGATGAGCTTGATAAAAAAGCTATAAAAGAAGTTGATTGGTTGTTATCAACTGACTACGTTTTCATGATCAGTGACAAGATTTTTCCTTATGTTGAATGAATACTAAGTTATGGTATAATGCGGCCACAGTACGGTGAAGCAGACGCAGCTTATACGGCCTTTAACGCTTCTCGCAGCACGGCTTTGATTTCTTTAAAATGTTTACCGCGAGTGTTGTGTGACAACTTTTTCTCCTGTATGAACTGATCGAAGTCATTTATGAACTCTGCTACCCCACATTTTCATAAGGTGACTTGCAATTACTAGTTTCTCCCAGGCCTCAATTTCACTGATATCTAAATTTGCATGAGCTTTCGGATTTCTAATTCCGGTAATAGCGCCCGAAAAAATTTCCATATATCCCTGCTGAATTTTACGGCCAGAGTCAGTGGTACCAAACTAATTCAGCAAGGTCGACCAGCCCCAGCGAGCAGAAAGTTATTCAAGAAATTCCATTTGAAACAGAAGAAAAATTGCGAGCCTTCTTTTTCGAAAATCTATAGCACCGGCTCGAAAGGTTTAATGGGCATTTAGGATATACTTATTGAACCAGCCAGGTATGGTCTTAGTAATAATTTCAATATTCTTATCCTTGTCCATTACAGCAATAAGCGATGTTTCGCTTGAAGAATTATCATAAATGTACCCCCTGTAGCAACGCATTAACGCTGGTTTAAGGTTTTCCATAGTTTTATAGTATCTGTCTCTGATCTTGTCCACTGGGACATTGTGTCCACCTGATGCTACTCGGCCCTTTACGCGCTCTATATTCAAATCGGGCCCATTGGTTGATACGAAGTATAAATAGACTTTAAAACCTTTTTCACTTGCTCTAGAAATAAATTCAATTTTACTTGGGTGAGAGAATACAGTCTCCATCGTAAAGGACTCACCCATTTTCAATAGTTCCTCCCTAATCAATTCTGATACTACCATCCCCATTAAGGAGTATACTCCTTTAGTTATCTTTTCCGGATTTAGCACAATTAATTTTGACCCATTAACTTCTAGCTCACGGCTTGCAATTGATGGATCATACTTTCCTGCGATTGAGGTAGTCTTTAAATACTCTGTAAGAAGATTGATTGGCGGTTTATTGATTTTGTACTTTGCAAGATCCACACAACCAGAAATTCGGAAGTCCTGCTCAAGCTGGTCCGCATTAATAAACGGCCCCATTTTGATGAGTTTGTTTTGAGGATTTTTATAGTTCTTAACTAAGTCAAAAACTGAAGATTTACCGGATCCATTTGGGCCAGCAATTATCCTAATACGACTCATTCAAGTATAAAGAACCTTTTTTCAGGAGCGACAGTTAACCACTCGTCAGAAATGTTAGCCTTCTCAACTTCTGTCTTATCAGGTTTGGCTTCCACTAATTTCCCATTTCTAACATAAAAAGCTGAAAAACCTGCCTTTGTGCGTTTACGTATTTGTACCCTCCCTGTCTTACATATCTCATCCGCAAGATCCTTTTCAGGATCTTTTGGTTGAGAAGCGTTATCCCATGGTTTTTTATATCTTTTATGTTCCCGTGCCATATCTCAAATTTATTAATTCTTATTTCTCGAATCAATACTTACTGGAAATAGTTCCTTGAATCTTATTATACTCCTGCTTTCCAGAGGCAATCAATTTTTTGATTCCTGGAGGCACTTCTATGAAAGTAGTTCTCCCAAGACTATGCCATTTGAAATTGAAATATAAAAATATGGTCGGTAGCACAACCATAATTACCTTAACAAATATTAAATCATGTTCAAACCTTGTCAAGGATGTCATGATCATTTTTGCTACTCATCCGGTGAAGAAATTTACATTCCGAAAAAAGAACGAATATGCCAACTTTTTAGCGGTTAGTTCGCGATTCA
>CAZNCO010000531.1:0-3688 GCA_964571345.1 uncultured Ohtaekwangia sp. | reverse complement strand
CTTTTACGCTGCTTTCCCTGAACATCCCGCGCCCGCTATTTATGGCGAAACTGCAGATGCAGATGGACAAGCAAAATTTAAAAATCAGCTTGGAAAAAAATTTGAAGAACTGCTACAATCCAACCCTGCCGGCTGGGGTGGACAGGAAGAATCACCCTATCTGCAAGAACAACTTAAAATAAGCTACCCATTGTTTGAGGTAAACGAATTGGTTGACCGATCAAAAAAAGCATTTCATCAATGGAGAAAAGTGTCGATACCAGAACGCGCAGCAATTTTGATTGACTCTTTGGAGAAAGTTAAGGCTCGTTTTTTTGAAATTGCATATGCTACCATGCACACCACCGGCCAGGGTTTTATGATGGCCTTTCAGGCAAGCGGGCCTCATGCTGCCGATCGCGCTCTTGAAGCAATCGCAGCTGGTTATGAAGAACTCAATCGCTTTCCATCTTCTGTGTTGTGGGATAAGCCGATGGGCAAATTCAATCTGAAAATAAATAAAGAGTGGCGAGCAGTGCCAAAGGGAATTTCCGTTGTGATTGGTTGTTCTACATTCCCTACCTGGAATTCCGTTACCGGGATTTATGGAAGCTTGATGACGGGCAACACGGTGATTGTGAAACCACATCCTGGAGCCATTTTGCCAATCGCGATTTTTGTAGCAGAGATTCAAAAGACCTTGAAGGAAAATAATCTCGATCCAAACATTTGCCAACTCGCGGTAGACACATTTGATAAGATGATCACGAAAGAATTGGCCGAGCATGCAGATGTAAAGTTGATTGATTATACCGGCAATTCTTCCTTCGGATCATATCTCGAAGCATTATCCGGCAAAACGGTATTCACAGAAAAGGCAGGTGTAAACTCGGTGATCATCGATTCTGTAGAAGATGCCGATAAAGTTGCGGCAAACCTCGCTTTCTCTCTTAACTTATACAGCGGCCAAATGTGCACCGCCCCTCAGAATTTTTATATCCCCGAAAGTGGCATTGATTCACCAAATGGAAAAATTTCATTTGAAGACTTCGCTCAAAAATTAGTTGCGCAGATCAACGGACTGGTTGATAACCCAAAGGCTGGGCCGTTCGTATTAGGCGCAGTGCAAAACAAAAAAACAAGTGAGCGTGTTCTCGAAGCTGAAAAACTTCCTGGAAAAGTTTGGTTAAAGAGTCGCTCGTTTGAAAATCCTGTTTTTAAAAGTGCTCGTATTGCTACACCGGTTGTAATTGAAATGGATGCAAGCAAAAAGGAAATATTCAGCAAGGAACTTTTCGGACCGATTGCTTTATTGATCAAAACTAAAAATACAGATCAGTCAATTGCTCTCGCACAAGAGATGGCAATAAACCACGGAGCTATTTCCTGCGGTGCTTACACTACTAATGCAGACGTGCGCGAAAAAATTGCGGATGCAATGGCGCTTGCCGCAACTCCGGTATCGTTCAACCTCATTGGAGGAATTTACATGAACCAAAACGCGGCCTTCTCCGACTTCCACGTAACAGGTGGAAATCCAGCAGGCAACGCATCCTTCACCAATCCGGAATATGTCACAAAGCGATTTACTTGGGTGGGCCATCGGGAGCCGATGAAGTAACGGAATCAAAATATTTCAAATTTTGATCGTCAAGTTCTGCTGTTGGAGAGCTTGACGTTTTTTTTTAGATTTATCTGAGGCTAAGAGAAAATCGTTAAAAGTAAAACTCACTTATCATCAATAAATCATGAAAATAGTTTTCTATATATCCTGTCTCTGCTTTTTGTTATGCTTTACTCCGATAGAAAAGTCAAATGATGAGATCATCCAAATTCCAATTCACTTCGTTAATGGATATGGACCTTTCAAACTAGGATTTGCCATGGTTGTGTTACGAAATACAGACCAGAGTGATCCATGGCACAAGACTGAATTAGAAATAAAAGGTGTTCCTGCTGACTGGAAAAAATACGTAAAGACAAACATTTGGCTCGATGCTAAACAATTTGCTTATCAGAGTTTCAAACAAGGTACACTAAGGGATGAACTCTATAAAGAATATGCAGCAGCGTGGAACATAAATCCCGAAAAAAGAAAATATTCTGACAAACCAATAAAATGTTATGTCTACGTTATTGTAGGTAAAACAGAAAATGGAGAAATACACTACAAGATAGACACAAATAACAACCTGGATTTTTCGGATGAAAAAGAATTTACACCTGGCTCAGTCAATTGGAATAACAGGGATTCTATTGCCCAGGTGGCACCCATCGTTCACTACGAAGGACTGAGAAACGGAAAAGTTGAGAATTTGAGTGCTCCATTATCCATTGTTAAAATGGGACCAAATGGTTCGATTGGTCGAAATATTCCCCAATATGCAGAGGCCGAGTTTCAAGGCCAGAAAATAAAAATTTGTTCGGAAGCTTTCAACTCAATAAGTTACGATCCAATTTCCATATGTCTGAATGCCGATAAAGTGACCGAAAGTTCTGAGGTCCACGAGAAGGAATTCCTTACAATCAATGGACAAGTATATCAAAACCTTGGGGTAAATATTGACCAACAAGTTCTACTGTTTAAAAAAATACCGAAGAATACAATCATCTACTCCACACAAATAGGCTTTAATGCTAAACCTTTTAAAGGAAATGAATTTACCACGAGAGAAGAAATTAAGTTGACTGGTTATAAAGGCAAATTTCTTTATCTGGAATTTTGGGGGTCTTGGTGCAGTCCGTGTGTTCAGGAAATTCCAAATTTAAAAGCAACCTATTCAAAATTGGATAGATCCAAAATAGAGTTTTTAGGCATTGCGAATGACAAGCCAGAGCCGCTGAAAAAACTTCTCCAAGAAAAGGATATAAGTTGGAAACAGATTTTGGTGGAGGAAGGAAATAGCGTAATTGACGAATATGGGATTCAAAGTTACCCAACATCATTTTTGATTGATCCCTCAGGAAAAATAGTAGCTAAGAATTTAAGAGGAGAATATCTTTTAGATTCACTGAATCACTACATGCAACGTTGATGCTTTTTATTTCTTCTATAACCCATCCTTCGTAGTTTGTTGTTCTTCATCAACAAGCCTATGAAGACAAATTGTAAAGTCACGTTTCAAAGCGTGCAAAAGGATCAACCAAATTCAAAAATTAGGAATCAGCGAAAAAAAAATAGTTAAACTGTACCTCAAATGACCGACATGACATTAATCACTACAAGCACTTCATTGGAAGGTTACCGAGTCGTAAAACAATTAGGTCTTGTACGCGGTATCACCGTGCGTTCAAGGAGTGTATTCGGGAACATAGCCGGAGGCTTCCTTACCATTTTCGGAGGTCGCAATTCTATTTACACAGAGTTATGCGAGAAAACACGTGAGGAAGCACTGCAACTGATGATACAGCATGGAAGAGATTTGGGTTGCAATGCGATCATTAACATGCGCTACGATGCCAACGAAGTGATGAGCGGACTCACCGAAGTGCTCGCTTATGGAACTGCGGTGGTGGTGGAGAAGGTGGGGTGAGAACTATTTCAGGTGTGCCATTATTTCCTTCACTTTCTGCTCAAGCATTTTCTGATCAGGCAAATACAACTGGTATTTTGAGACAAAAATTTTATTGGCAAGTCAGCGACTTTGTCCGATTTGCCAGGCACTGTCTGGCGAATTTTAAATTCGAGGCAATGGCTTTCGTATAGAAA
>CAZNCO010000530.1:0-3689 GCA_964571345.1 uncultured Ohtaekwangia sp. | reverse complement strand
GATTTATACCGATAAAATTCTCGGTAAGGGGGCGCGACTTAGGTAGCACAATTTCAGAGGCACAGGATAAAGTTAGAAAGGCGATTAAATTATCAAAAGGATATTCTATGACTTGGAATGGCGAGTTTGAGAATCAGGTGCGTGCCACTGCCCGATTAAGAATTGTAGTGCCGATTTCTATTGCTTTGATTTTTATGTTGCTTTTTTTTATGCTCAATTCTACTAAGCAGGCACTCATTATTTTGATGAATGTGCCTTTTGCTCTTATTGGAGGTATTTTAGGCTTGTATTTTACCGGAATCAATTTTAGCATTTCTGCTGGAGTAGGATTCATTGCACTTTTCGGTGTAAGTGTGCAAAACGGTGTTATTCTGATTTCAGTTTTTAATAAGAATCGCGACTTGGGCATGCCACTTGAACAGGCAATTCATGAGGGTGCGATGGCAAGACTCCGCCCAGTGCTAATGACGGCTTTGATTGCAAGCTTAGGACTATTGCCAGCAGCACTTTCAACAGGGATTGGGTCAGATACCCAAAAACCACTGGCTGTAGTTGTAATTTGCGGATTGATCTCCGCTACGATTTTGACATTGATTATTCTTCCTGCTATTTTCAAACTGTTGCATCAGCATAAGTTTTCACACATAAAAAAAGTATAACAATTACATTTTCAAGATGAATGAAATGAAAACTATTTTGGTGGTATCGTTTACTTTCATTGCCTTCAATTTGGCATCACAGAGTTTTGTTCCTCCTGCTGATAATACAAAGCCATCTGCATTCGATAAGAAAATTATGTGGGGCTTTACGTTTACGCAGAGTTGGTCAACCATCACAGGTAGTTCATTGCCCAAAACTTATTTTGCAAAGCCATCGATTGGGCTGCTTGCTTCGGTGGAATACTTTCCTAAGAAGTTTGTAGGCATTTCGGCAGGCTTTGGTTTTCAGCAACGCGGTTCAGGTATTAAGAATATACCGACTTCAGGGGCACCAGACTCTACGTATCGGGAGCGTCTGCGGTTCTCCACGTTTGAATTACCGGTCTCAATTATTCTCCGCACACCGAAGGACATCATCAAAGGCCTTCGGTTGAGTGCTTCTGCAGGTATTGCGCCCGTTTTTATGTATGCTGCTTATGATACAAAGGTTTCCGTAGAACCTAATATTGCAAATCTTGACAACTCAAAAGATGTTTCGGGGGATTATTTTAAGAGTGATCTTGCTTTTCAATTAACTGCGGGACCGGAAATCGACATGGCTGGAAAGCAAGTGATCAGGATTCATTTCTATTACTCGCAAGGCACAACAAATGTTTATTTATCTGGTACGGCACAAGGGCACAATCAGAACATTGGCTTGAGGCTCGCGTGGATGTTGTGAGCTGGTTTCATCGTTCTGTTGTATCTTGAAGCATGAAACAACAACTGGCTTTAATTGCTCTTGTAGTTGATGACTACGATCGTGCGATTAAATATTATACGCAAATTCTGGGCTTTGAATTAGTCGAAGATACTGTCCTGACGGATGTGAAGCGTTGGGTGGTTGTTTCGCCAGTTGGCTCTGCATGCAGGTTGTTGTTAGCCAAGGCTGCTGATGAAGAACAAGCTACAAGAATAGGCAATCAAACAGGGGGTCGTGTATTTTTATTTCTGCATACCGATGACATTGATCGCGATCTTCAAAATCTGAAAGATAAGAACGTAAAAATTGTTAGAGGTCCTGTAGTCGAGACCTATGGAACAGTTACCGTGTTTGAAGATTTGTACGGGAACTTATGGGACTTGATTCAGCCTGCAACTGAAAAACAGGGATGATGAAAATGATTCATCATCCCTGTAATATGTTTTGTTTAGTCAAGGCCAATCATCATAAACGATCCCCAGTAAATCGGCTCTGGATATTCATTTCGTAATTCCTTTTTCGCATCGATGAAACTCTGGCGAAGGTTATTCGAAGTCAGCCATTTTTTGTAAAAATTAAGAATCAGCTTTTGCGTTGCCTCATCGTCTACTTTGAATAAGCTCATGATCAATGTTTTGGCGCCCGCCACGAGAAACGCACGTTGCAAGCCGTAGACACCTTCACCGTTGCTGATATCTCCGAGGCCTGTTTCGCAGGCGCTCAGCACAACAAGATCGGTTTTATCGAGGTTTAAGCTCATAGCCTCGTAAGCAGTAAGAATACCACTCTCCATATTGTAGTTGTACTTTGTTTTGTTAAGCAAATCTCCGGCACCTTTCAAAAGTAAACCTGTTTTCAGCAAAGGATTTTCAGTAAGAGCCGCCTCGCTTTCCGTCATCTCCTTCGTTTCATCTACTGTTATGGCTGGAGTATAGAATCCATGAGTTGCAATGTGAAATATTTTAGGACTCTCTAATTCTTTTACGCGTTCTTCGCTCGCTTCGCCTTCGGTGTACTCATTTGTCTTCCATCCTTTTTGCTTTAGCAGCGACTCAAGTTCGGTCACTTCTTTTTCCGTTCCTGGAAGGTCAGCTACTGTGCGATTGTCAGTAGTGACAAGATAGAATTTCGGATTGCCGAACATGGTAGCTGAATTGCCGGCCACAGTCTTTGATTTGATTTTTCTCAAGTAGAGATCTTTCGTGTTGCTGACCATTACAATATTTGAGTTGTCAATAACATATTTCCCATCAGGTGTGGCAATTGATTCCAGGTTGATAAGGTTGTAAACGCCATCCGGTGAAAGGTAAATCGTGGAGTATTGACCAATTTCTTTTTGAATGGGTTCCCAAAAGACTTTGTAAGAATATTGATCTGGCAGCTTGCTTATCACGGAGTTACGGTAATATTTATAATACCGTGTTTCCATTTTTTGCCCGTCTGCCAATTGAATTACTTTTGGCCGGGCATTATCATTCTTCACATACATGCCTACGTAGATAACACTATCGGTCAGGCTGTGGTTGAAGTAACGATAGCGCACCATTTCAATAGCCACTTCATTTTTACCCAGCGACTTTTGAATATTTTCATAGGTAATTTTTTTGTTATCGAAGCTTTGCCCGAAAAGTTCTGATTTCTCACTGAGCTCGCGCTCCAGCTTTTCCACCTCACCGTTTAAGGAAGCGAGATCAATACCATTTTGTACGAGCTGCTCACTGCTCATCGACAGCGCATTAGTAAGAAATTCTTTTTTCTGAATCCACAGGTTATAAGCAGCTTTCAGATTTTCATCTCGGCTGTTCAATATTCTTTCGCGTATCTTAATAGAGGAACTGAGTAATAATGCTTTTGTGAGTAGTTGATAATTGTACACCTTCCCAGCCAGATCTCGGAAGTCTTCCAATTGTCCAAATGCCAGGGTGTTGTAGAATTCAAAATCACCTTTCATCGTATTCCAATACTTCGCTTTTTCTCGTTCGCTCAGGGCCGGAAAATATTGTTTGATAAACACATCATAATCATTTAATGCTTCTTCAATATTTTTTTTCGCGCGCTTAAAGTCTTTTTGCATGTAGTAAACTTTGGCAAGCTTGGATAGAATTTTTACGTACTCAGGGTGAGTTCGGTTAAAATACTTTTCGTAGATATTTTTTGAGTTATTGTAGAACTCCTCTGCCTTTACATAATTTTTTATCTGGTAGTATACATCTCCGGTAAGCGTAAAAATACTAGCCGCATTGATATTTGTTTTTGTGCCCGTTTTGTTTCTCCAGATGGTTTCAGCT
>CAZNCO010000529.1:0-3690 GCA_964571345.1 uncultured Ohtaekwangia sp. | reverse complement strand
CGTTTCTCTGGGATATTTTTTAACTATCCCCAAAATGCCAAGATCAATAAATTCATTCACCATCAATACAGCCGCAGGAATGTCAAGCATGATACCCAGCCGGCCTTTGTAGTTATATTCGTTCAATATCCTCAACACCTGAATCACCTGTGATTTGTCGTGAACGACCGGCAGGAGCAAATTCAAATTTAGATTTCTCTTTTGAACTTCCAGAAACATTTCAAGTTCTTTTCTAAAAGTATCCAGAAAGTAAAGAGATCTGCGCATTCCGCGTAAGCCCATTAAAGGGTTTTCTTCTTCAATTATTCTTTCTGTACCCAATAATTTATTTGCACGATACGTAGGCGTATCATCTGTGCGGTACCATACAGGTTTGCCTCCAAATAATTCAGAAATCTTCGAAAGGTAATTTCTGTTTTCATCCATCCGGGTGGGAAGAGTAATGTATTCAGGGTTACTCGTCTTCTCGCTCTTGAGGATTCCAACACCACCTGTATTCTGAATGATGTAATCCTCAGGCACTTCCCTATCAAGAGCTAAATTAATTGTATTGATCATAACATTGAGTTTAGTTTGAGAACAATGTTATTGGAGTTTCATTTCGTGAGCGATGAATTTGATCTTCCATCTTAAAGACATTTATCACCGGCAAGGCATCGTTAATTTTCTGGCAACAAAGCGCGATTCTCCTGACAAAAGTCACATTAGCTATCTGATGCAAGTCATGCAATAGTCAAAGGTGAAGTACATACTTTGTACTCAATCAGATTATCATTTCAAGATGAATTCAGTTTTTTCTGCAGCAGTTTTGATTTTCACGGTCTTACTATTTTCTTCGGGCCGCACCCTGAGTCAAAATAATTCACTTGCTTTTGGTGTTGAGCAGGATATTCTTCCTTATGCGACAGGTGGATACTATGCCGCATTCTGGATTGGCAAGTCACACATGCGAGCAAGAGCCCTGGTAGCACACGTAAACAAACCATCTTTTATCGTTCCCAATGGATTCACCAACAACATTGTGACAGCCTATGCATTGGTGGGCGATTACTTTCTAAAGGATAATTTCTCCGGATGGTACGTGGGCGGTGGCGTTGTGATTTGGAATAGTAGCATTCAAAGCAACCTGCAAGTAAACACTACCACTTATCAGAACACTTTGCTAAACGGAACGGTCGGCTATAACTGGAAATTTCACAAAAACTTTTACTTAAGCCCGTGGGCAGGTCTGCATTTAAAAGTTGGAGGCGCTGAAAAAGTAACGGTTGATGGCGCCTCTTTCACCACTCCCCTCCTAACACCCGAAGCCTCTTTAAAAATAGGATGGTATTTTTCAAAATAACCAGCACAAATGCATGATCAAAATCATTTGATCTTACTGATGTAGATCATTCTTAATGGTAACACGGGAAGATACCTTCATACCGAAATAATAACCCCAAGCATTATGAAAACGCTCGAATTAATAGATACTACAAAGGAAAGTTCTCTGGCGGAAGAGCATAAATATGTATTTTCTTTTCAGGAAGGTGACGGAAAAAACAAACAACTACTCGGTGGGAAAGGCGCGAATCTTTGCGAAATGACACAGATTGGTTTGAATGTCCCTCCCGGATTTGTGATCTCTACAGAAGCATGCCTGGAATACCTCGCATCACCTACCCGCAGTCTTCCCGTGTCATTGATGGAAGATGTTCGACATCACATCTCTGAAATTGAAAATCTCTCTGGTAAAAAATTTGGAGACGCTAAAAATCCGCTGCTGGTATCTGTGCGCTCGGGCTCAGCCATGTCAATGCCTGGCATGATGGATACCATTCTTAATCTGGGGCTGAACAAACAAACACTGGTAGGACTAATCAACCAAACCAGGAACGAGCGATTTGGATACGATGCATATCGTAGATTTATCCAGCTATTCGGAAAAGTTGCTTTAGGAGTACCTGATGAAAAATTTGATAAGCATTTTGAAGACGTAAAACGAAAAGCAGGAGTAAAAGTAGACATCGGATTGAGTGCTGAACATCTCAAAGAAATCAGTGAACGGTTCTTAAAAGTAGTTCAGGAAACGTTAGGTCGTCCATTCCCGGAAGATGTATTCGAGCAACTTGAGATCGCCATACAAGCGGTATTCAATTCATGGATGGGAAAGCGTGCAGTTGATTACAGAAGAGAATTTAAAATCACTCCTGCAATGGCGAATGGAACTGCAGTAAATGTAGTGACGATGGTATTTGGCAATATGGGCAACGACTGTGCTACCGGTGTTGGTTTCACCCGCGACCCCGGTACGGGAGAAAACGTGATGTTTGGAGAATATTTAACCAACGCTCAAGGAGAAGACGTTGTAGCTGGAATTCGCACACCAAAACCGGTGAGCGAACTTGCCAACGAAATGCCATCGCTTTACAAGCAACTGGAAGAATTACGCGACAAATTAGAAGCCCATTACAAAGAAGTACAAGACTTTGAATACACAATCGAAAAAGGAGTATTGTATTGCCTGCAAACCCGCAATGGCAAGATGAACACCACCGCTATGGTGCGTACGTCTGTAGAGATGGTGCAGGAAGGGCTAATTACACGTGATCAGGCCTTACTCCGCATCAAGCCAGAAATGCTTGAACAATTATTACACCCTCGCTTAGACGCATCTCAGAAGATAGAGCCACTGGCTCAAGGTCTACCCGCTTCACCCGGTGCAGCATCCGGTCATATTGTATTTGATGCCGACAGAGCCGAACTACTTGGACGCACCGGAGAGAAAGTGATTTTGGTTCGTGAAGAAACAAAGCCTGAAGACATCCACGGGTTCTTTGCATCACAAGGGGTATTAACAAGCCGCGGAGGCAAAACATCTCACGCAGCTGTGGTAGCCCGCGGCATGGGCAAGCCTTGCGTGGCGGGCGCAGAAGGAATACATGTGGACGTGAAAATGCGTATCGCGAAAATTGGAGAAAAGATCCTGCACGAAGGTGATTACATTACCATTGATGGCGGAACAGGATTTGTTTACCAGGGAATTATCTCTACGGTTGAACCTACCTTCTCCGATGATTTGAAAAAACTTTTAAGCTGGGCAGATGAAGTTGCAAGATTAAAAGTAATGGCCAATGCCGATACTCCTGCCACAGCTGCCAAAGCCCTTACCTTTGGTGCGATGGGTATTGGCTTATGCCGCACCGAGAGAATGTTCAACGATGTAGATCGTTTGCCCATCGTAGTAGAAATGATTTTAGCGGCTACTCCTGAAGCAAGACAAAGTGCTCTGAATCAACTTCGCACCATTCAGCAAAAAGACTTTAAAGAAATACTTTCCGTGATGGCTCCACGCCCTGTCACAATAAGATTATTAGATCCTCCCATTCATGAGTTCCTTCCTACAGAAGAAGTTTTGAAAGATGAAATTGAGAGGCTGCATCATTTGAAAACAACACTGAGCGGGCTTACCGATCTATACGGAAGCCTTCGCTTACTGAATGCAGACGTTAAAATGGCTGAAAAATCTCCTTCACCCTTTAATCTGAACGGTGTTGAACTTGTAGAGCAAGCCATTTCCAAAAAAGAACTGATGCTCAAGAAGGTAAAAGAACTTCATGAAGTAAACCCTATGCTTGGTCATCGTGGCGTAAGACTTGTATTGACTTTCCCTGAAATCTACCAGATGCAAATACAGGCTATACTGGAAGC
>CAZNCO010000528.1:0-3708 GCA_964571345.1 uncultured Ohtaekwangia sp. | reverse complement strand
CTGAAAAATGCATCGCGACCACCTGGCATGCACCAGGAACTGTCGAGAAGATCTCATGGCAGATGCATAAAAAGATTTACGGAACTCCACAAGCACCAAAATACCATGATGTATGTGGTCACACTTGTGTAGAGCTGGCCAAGGCAAATGACAAAATCATGGGTATTACCCCTGCGATGCCGTCAGGCTCCTCCATGAATATCATGATGAGGGAAATGCCGGATCGTGCTTTTGATGTGGGTATTGCCGAGCAACATGCTGTTACTTTTTCTGCAGGACTTGCCACCCAAGGATTGATTCCATTCTGTAATATTTATAGCTCTTTCATGCAGCGCGCCTATGATCAGGTGGTGCATGATGTTTGTATACAAAATCTTCCTGTTAATTTCTGTTTGGATCGTGCAGGTTTCGCTGGTGCGGATGGCCCTACTCATCATGGGGCATACGATATTGCTTACTTCCGCTGCATTCCTAATATGATCATTGCAGCACCAATGAATGAAAGTGAACTTCGCAATCTGATGTTCACTGCACAACTTCCAAGAGAAGGGCAAGCGTTCTCCATCCGCTATCCCAGGGGACAAGGTGTTTTGCCAAACTGGAAAACTCCATTTGAAAAAATTGAAATTGGTACGGGACGAAAAATTCAGGAGGGGGAAGAAGTTGCGATTTTAACAATCGGGCATATCGGTAATTATGCAATAGAAGTTTGTGAACGTCTCGCCAAAAAAGGAATTCTCATTGGACATTATGATATGCGATTTGTGAAGCCGATTGATGAAGCTTTGCTGCATGAAGTGTTCGCAAAGTTCAAAAAAATCATCACCGTAGAAGATGGATGTGTGCAAGGAGGTTTTGGAAGCGCTGTGTTGGAATTCATGGTGGATCACAATTACTCTGCCGAGGTTAAACGCTTGGGTATACCGGATGCAGTTATTGAACATGGTGAGCAGAGCGAGCTTCACAAAGAATGCGGATTTGATGCTGATGCCATAGAAAAAACAGTTGCGCTTATGTTAAAGACGGTTGCTTCAATCGCTTAATGAATAAAATTTTCCATCAGACAGAAGGAAGTGGTCAGCCTGTTGTTTTAATTCATGGATTCTGCGAAACATCTGAAATCTGGAAAGATTTTTCTTCCGCGTTAGCTGAAAAGAATAAGGTTTATTGCATCGATCTTCCTGGGTTTGGTAAAAGCAGGTTTCCCGAAACACCTTTTACAATTGACCAAATTGCCAGTCTTATTATTGAGTGGCTCGTTGAAAACAAAATTACTAATCCCGTTTTAATCGGGCACTCCTTAGGCGGTTACGTTGCGCTATCAATTGCTGAACAAAAACCACAAAATATTGGCGGCTTGGTTTTATTTCATTCCACTGCATACCCGGATTCCGAAGAAAAGAAAGCCAACAGAAATAAAGTAATCGAATTTGTAGAAACGCATGGTGTAGATCCCTTCGTAGATACATTTGTGCCCAGTCTTTTTCACTTAAAAAATCACTCTGCTTTATCCACTGTTGATAAGATTGCCCGAAAAACCAGCGCTGAGGCTGTGATTACTTATTCCAAAGCCATGCGTGATCGGCCATCGAGGATTGATTTTTTGAAATCTTTCAAGAAAAGATATTTGATTCTGGGCGGGCAATTTGACGGTGTTATACCACCTGAGGTAAGTATTCAGTTAGGAAAACTAAGCAATAACGGTTCGACATTCATTCTTCCAGAAGCGGCTCACATGGGGATGTTCGAGCAGCCTCAGGAGTCACTTAAGCGGATTATAGAATATATACAACGAGGTATGAGCTGAGGACACCAAATCCTTGAAATTTCATTTATATTTCACTGTTTTTATGTTTCAAGTGATATTTCTTTAGTTATATTTGTTTTGTTTAAGCCAACCAAACCTTAAAGACACCCGAAAATCTGACCAATATGAACAGAGAATTTGTTAAAAGAGCTGCTATGTTGATGCTAATGCTGATCCCTACGCTGGCTTTTTCGCAGGATCCCGATGAGCCAATTGAAAACTATGATTCATGGAACAATCTGGCCATGAACCTCTCTTATGTTTTCTGGGCAATTGGTATTCTTATTGCGATAGGCTACTTCATCCGTTTGTCAACTACAAAGGGTAGCAAAGAAAAATATGATTTCATCAATAAATTTGAAATCAATACGCTTTGGGTAGCTGTTATTGTTCTGATCACCGGGTGCTGCTTTTTTGCAAACTCAACTATTGAACATCTCAATCCTGTAATGATATTTGTTCGGATTTTCGTGACGGCTGCAATGGGCCTGATCGTGGCCCTGATCATTCAGAACCTGCTTAAGTTTTATTATCCTTTCTTTATTGAAAAGCGTTTGAAAGCTCTACGCTATATGCCAAGAATTTCCCCGAAAACCGGAAAGCCTATGAAGCTTCTGAGTGAAGAAGAAGAAGATGCTTATTTGGATGAAGGTATGCAGGCTGAAGAAAATGTTTTCTCTGTTGACTATGATGTGTGGAAAGATGAGGAAACCGGCTTTATCCAAATCGAAAAATACTCTGGCCACCTTCACGCTCTTCAGTGTCCTGAGTGTAATTACCAGACTTTCAAAATCGTGAAAGAGGAAATTTTAAAACAACCAACTGATACCGAAGAAGGCGAAATTGTAAAGCATTATCAGTGTGGTTACTGCGGTTACAAAGCAAAGAAAAATGTTGTTTTAAAGCAGCAGACAAAAGTAGCTGCAACTGCTTAATAAAAAGTTACTTCAACAAAAAAAGCCCGGTAAAACCGGGCTTTTTTTTTATAGGCTCATCATGTCTCGAAATTTAGAGGCTTGTCTTCGGCTCACCTCAACTTTCTCTCCTCCTTTCAATTTCACCATCAATCCACCATTAAACCAGGTTTCAATACCTTCTACCCAACTGAGATTGATAATATGTTTCCTGCTAGCCCTAAAGAAAGAGCGTTCATCTAGTTTTTCATCAAGCGCATTTAATGACTTATGGATCATCGGGCGATTGTTATCGAAAAAAACTTTTATATAATTTCCATCCGACTCAAAGAGTCTAACATTGGCAAGGCTTACAAACCAGCATCGTTCTCCATCTTTTACGAAAACCTGATCCTGAAGCCCAAGCTTTCCGTCCTGACTTCTGCCCGCCCTCGTTTTTTCTTTTTCAAGAACTTTATGAACAGCCTCACTAAGGCGATCTGGCTGAATTGGCTTCAATAAATAATCCAATGCGCTTACTTCGAATGCTTTCAGTGCAAATTCATCGTAAGCGGTTGTAAACACCACTAATGGCACGGAGTCTAACGACTCAAGTAATTGAAACCCATTCCTGCCAGGCATCTGAATGTCGAGGAAAAGAAGATCGGGGTTGTGCTCTTCGATAAGTTTGTCTGCCTCATCCGCGTTCATCGCTTCGCCAACCACCTGAATAGATGGGTGCTCCTCCAACAACTTGATCAATTCTTTTCGGGCTAATCTTTCATCATCAATCACCAATGCTTGCATATGCTATTAATTTTCGTTTGTCATCTCTTGGAATGGTCAGCCGATCTTATCATTGATGCAGATGGCTGGGCCATTTCAATTTATAAGTTGTATAAATGGGGAATTTTAACTTCCGTTAAAACAAAATTACTATTTTCATTACCAATCTTTAGATGAGCGGCATCTCCATACAAAAGTTTCAATCGCTGGATTGTATTAGTC
>CAZNCO010000527.1:0-3709 GCA_964571345.1 uncultured Ohtaekwangia sp. | reverse complement strand
CGGGCATAAAGCCACCTTGGGGAACGTTGAATGCCGTGAACCTAGTGACCGGAGAAATTGAATGGAAAATTCCGCTGGGCGGATTCAAAGAGTTTACCGAAAAAGGAATCATCACCGGCTCAGAAAATTATGGCGGCCCGGTCGTGACTGCAAGCGGATTGGTTTTCATTGCAGCAACACCCGATGGCAAGTTCCGCGTGTTCAACAAAACAAACGGAAAACTTTTGTGGGAAACCCAACTGCCAACTCCCGGGTTTGCCACACCAAGTGTTTACGAAATGAACGGCAAACAGTTTATCGTGATTGCCTGTGGCGGTGGAAAGCTGAAAACGAAATCTGGAGACAGTTATGTGGCATTTGCGTTAAAGTAAACACAACTTATTACTTGTAAAAAGTAAACAACTCATGTTCCATATCAGCGAAGTAAAAACCACACCGCCCACGGAGTTTAAAAACGACTTGCAGCAAATGGCTTATGCGACTTTGCAAAAACTACAAATACCCTTTGAGCGAGTGGACACCGATGAAGCCATTACCATGGAGGATTGCGTGCTCATCGATCAAAGGCTGAAGATGCAAACAGTGAAGACGCTTTTCCTTTGCAACCGCCAACAGACTGACTTTTATCTTTTTATCACCACGGCCGATAAGCCCTTTCGCACAAAAGAGTTGAGTGCAGCATTGAACATCGCGCGGTTGTCATTTGCACCTGCTGACTTGCTCGAAAAAATGCTCGGCACAAAAGTAGGAGCCGCTACGATCTTTGGTTTGATGCTGGATACCAATCGTGCTGTGAAGCTATTGCTTGATAGAGCGATTTTATCTGCAGAAGATTATGGCTGCAGCGATGGCACTACCACCAGCTACATGAAAATCAAAACCACGCATGTACTAAATGATTTTCTACAACACATCCATCGCGAGGCGGTAGTGGTGGATATTTAGATTTGTTGGCAGTTGTGAGTTCGAAATCAGGGGATAGTTATGTGGTGTTTCATTGCTTACTTCTAATCCTTAAATATGTTTTAGGATCTTTTTCAACCACTTTGTTAACAACAGGAATGAGGTAGTCTCTCGTCACAATATATTTATCGTTAAGAACTGGGATTCGAAAATCCTTCACCTTTAAGATTGTGAGGGTGTCATTTTTAAGTGCATAATTTCCAGAAACACCGTTGCATTTCTTTTCAATATCGCTAAAGCGGACTACGATTGCATTTTCGCTGTACAATTTTATTTCCAGTATTTCTGTTTGATTGAAATTCCAAGCTTCCAAAAGGGGGGCCTCATTTCTTCCGGAGGACTTTACTGTCGAAAGAATCCCTATAAGAATCATAAACAAACTTACAGTGATGATAGGATTAACATTTATTGGTCTTTTCCTTAGGAATTTTAGTGTTATGGAGTACGCGTAGTAAATCACCAAATAGATAAGCGTAAAGAAACCAGAATAAAAAAAACCATAAGATTCAAACGTTCCCCAACAATTTGTTGCCGACAGGATATAGGTTGCGTTAAGTCCAAGCAAAAAAACAGGAATCGAACTAAGATTCTTTCTCATTTTTAAATTTACCTCACCACCGGAAACGCAGATATCCTCAGCCTCGCTGCTCCCATTGGCACTAAAGTAATTTGTTCTTCAGGTTCGCTTGTGTTTACGGGGCTTTGCGGGAGTTCGGCACACAAACCGTATTGATCGATGGTCCATGCTGGAATTTTCTTGCCTTTGGTTTTGATTTCAAGCGGCACGGAAGAAAGAGTGAAAGGGAAATTGTCTTTCGGCCAGGGCTTGCGCGTGATGGTGAAATTCCTTTCCAACTCGTTCAGGTTGGTTGATAATCCATAGTTCCACGCACTTGCCGGTTGTATTTCAAACGAAGGCCACTTGGAAGGATCGGAATTCTCCTGCCACTTGGAGTCGTATTGCGCGGTGGCTTTGCTGTCAAATCGGATATAGTTTTCATTAATCTTCAGCGAAAGCGTGAGCGGACCATAATCTACACTCACACTGTTTTTATTTTTCGTCCACGTTCTTGTTTTCAATTTCATCGGGAACTCAATACTTACCAGGTCTCCGTTTTTCCATTCGCGGTCAATCTTCAGATATTGTCCGGCAGGCATGGGCATATTCACTACTTCGCTGTTCACTTTTACTTTAGCAGCATCGCACCACGCAGGAATGCGCAGGTACATAGGGAAGCGCACCGCTTTTGAAAGTTGTACTTTCAAATTCACACTCTCTTCAAATGGATAATGTGTGTGCTCAGAAATGGTTACAACCGTTCCATCACCCACCTTCGCCTTCACTTCACTTTCCGAATACAACACAGCCGCAATTCCATTATCCGGAGTTGCCATCCAAAGATTCTCCGCGTAATACGCCCAGCCGCCCGTGTGGTTGTGCTGGCAACAACGACTGCTGAACGGGTTCATCATCAGGTACGGCCCAGGATTATCAATTCCCGGATTATGATTTTTACTATCGCTCACCACCATGTTAGGAGCAGTGAGGTAGCGCAGCGATTTGTAATCGGGCATGAACGAAGGTGGAAACGTATTGAAGGCCACGTCTTCACAATTCTCCGCCCAGTACGTGTCACCCGTAATGCGCAACATGATTTCATCCGATGTCATCTGCTCTACCATGCCACACACTTCCACGCCTTGTCGAGGATCAGTGTATCCCTTGCGCGAGTTCTCATCCCCACCCCACATGCCACCCGGAACCTGCCCGAATACTTGTCGAATGAATTTCTGATTGTCATAGCTCGCTTGTAAATCGGTTGGATCACCGCTCTGCAAATAATAAGTAGCCGGCTCGCGGAAGCACTGCGCGATGTTTACATTGTGCCAGTTCGGCAACCAGTTTTTCAATTTCCAGTTGGCCGTGTTGCGATGGATCTTCTCGGCAAGGTCGAGCAGCCATTTTTCCTTCGTGATGTTGTAAAGCCAATACACGCTGTAGAGATTATCACCGCCCCTGCTGTTCTCCCAATAGTCGGTGAGGAAATCATTTTCAGGGATGGACAATTGCCATTTGAAATACTTTGTCATGTGATTGATCACACGTGCATCGTTGCTGTATTCGTAATATGATTGCAGCACAAACAACATGAGCATCTGCGCCCACAAGTCGCGCTTGCCGGTGGTTTTGCGAATCACATACGGGCCAAAGTCACCATTGTCGCGTTGACTGTTGAGTGTGCCGTTGATCCACACCATAGCCTCGTCAATCATTTTCTTGTCGTTGAGAATGTAGCCCATGTTGGCGTAGCCTTTCAACCAATATGGCATCTCCTCCCAACCCCAATCGCCTTTGCCGTCTTTGTTGAGCCATGCATTATTTTTCTTCGTGAGCCATGCGCTGATCTCGCCAAGATTTCCAGCAAGGCCATCACGCTCTAGGTCTAAGCTTTTCAACAACCAGCCACCGGGTTTGATTGCGCCTACAGGAAGTTTTACCAAATGCTGGGGTTTGAGTGGTGATTGATTGGTGAGATAAAATGAATTGAGTTTATCCGCTGGAGGAACACTTACCACAGCAGTTTGTGAAAACACCCGTACGTGTAAAGATAAAAAGACTACACTAAAAGCAAACTGCGAAAATTTCATTTGAATAAGTTTTGAAGGACATTCAAAAATATGCCTTTGGTTGGGATTTCCGTTCAATGTAGCCTGACTCAATTAAGTTTAGCCTTTAAAGAATGTT
>CAZNCO010000526.1:0-3709 GCA_964571345.1 uncultured Ohtaekwangia sp. | reverse complement strand
ATCGTAGCCTATGGATTTCAGTTTTTTCAAATTCGCTTCTGTAAAATATTGATACTTGTCGCGGATGTCAACAGGCGTATCGATGAACTCAATATTCTCGGGTTTACCCATCGCTTTAAAAGTTGCTTTCGTCAAATCTAGGAAGGTACGCGCTTTGCCAGATCCAAGATTGTAGATGCCCGAGTTTTTCCGGTGGTGCATGAGGAAGTAACATACTTCGATGACATCCTTCACATATACGAAGTCACGCATCTGGCCACCATCGGTGTAGTTGGGATTGTGTGAACGGAATAATTTCATCTTTCCGGTTGCCAAAATCTGGTTGAAGGCATGCCAGATCACGGAAGCCATTCTTCCTTTGTGATATTCATTTGGACCATACACATTGAAAAATTTCAGCCCAGCCCAGAAGAACGGCTTTTCTTTTTGCGCCAGCGCCCACACATCAAAGTCTTGCTTTGACTGTCCGTAGGGATTCAGTGGCTTCAATAAATTTATCTTCGATTCGTCATCATCATAGCCATTTTCTCCCAAACCATACGTGGCGGCCGAAGAAGCATACACCAATGGAATCTGATATTGAATGCAGCGTGCCCAGATGTCTTTGGTGTATCGGGTATTCATCCGCGTAAGCAACTCAACATTAAATTCAGTAGTATCTGTTTTCGCCCCGATGTGAAAAATGAATTCAGCCAGCTCATTATTTTTATCCAGCCAACTCATAAACTCATCGCGCTCTACATACTCCTGCACTTTAGCTCCGTTCAGGTTTTTCATTTTCTTCGGATCTCCGAAATGATCCACTGCGATGATCGCATTAAAATTGTGTTGGTTCAATTTTTTGATCAGGCAACTTCCGATAAAACCTGCGGCTCCGGTAACGATAATCATGATTTAGAATTTGCTTGTAAAAGTAAGAATTATCCACGAAGGCTTGTGAGGACACAAGCCACGGATGTGGGAAAACGATGGTATATTTGCATTGATTTTGATAGATATGATTTACGTAAGTCGTCAGGAACATTTTAATGCAGCCCACAAGCTGTATAACCCGGCCTGGAGTAAGGAAAAAAACGTTGAGGTGTTTGGTCCTTGTGCCAATGAAAACTGGCATGGTCATAACTTTGATCTGATTGTAACGGTAAAAGGTGAGCCTGATCCGGATACCGGCTTCGTAGTGGATTTGAAGAAGTTGAGTACACTTATCAGAAGTGAGGTGATCGAAAAACTAGATCACAAAAACCTGAATGTTGACGTGGATTTTATGAGGGATAAAATGGCAAGCACTGAAACGCTGGCGCAGGAAATCTGGAAAATACTAGAGCCGAAAATGGCAGGCATCACACGTTATGGAAAATTGTATCGCGTGCGTCTATATGAAACTCCGCGCAATTTTGTTGAGTATTTTGGCGATAACGCTCCTCTTCCTTGAAACTCTACATCATAGCAGGTGAACGCTCGGGCGACCTCCACGGAAGTAATCTTGTGAAGGCACTCAAAAGAAGAAACCCGGCAATTCAACTTCGTGGCTTTGGTGGCGATGATATGCAGCAAGCAGGGGTAGATGTTTTTGTTCACTACCGTCAATTGGCTTTTATGGGCTTCGTGGCGCTCATTACAAACCTGTTTACGATTTTCAAATTCATCAAACTCTGCAAGGAAGACATTCAGCAATTCAAACCCGATGCAATCATATTAATTGACTATGGAGGCTTCAACAGGCGCATTGCCAAGTTTGGAAAAGAAAAAGGCATTAAAGTTTTCTATTACATTCCTCCAAAAGTTTGGGCCTGGTACCAGAGTCGGGCTTTTGAGCTAAAGCAAAATGTAGATCATTTGTTTGTCATCCTTCCTTTTGAAAAGGATTTCTTCAAAAAGAAATGCAATTGGGATGTTGACTATGTCGGCAATCCCGTACTGGATGCGATCAAAGACTTTACACCTGATCCAAAATTCAAAGAGAAAAACAATTTAGCTTCGGATAAAAAGATCATTGCACTTTTGCCGGGCAGTCGTAAGATGGAATTGAAACGCATTGTTCCCTTAATGGCAGAAGTAGCAAAAGCTAATCCAACTTACCAATTTGTTACAGCATCTGTTTCTAATCTGGATGATTCCTTGTATGAATCTCTGCAGCATTTGGATAACGTAAAATTCATTCATGACGCTGCATATGATTTGCTCACAGTGGCAGATGCTGCTATCGTAACTTCGGGCACGGCCACCCTCGAGACAGCCTTATTCAGGGTGCCTCAGGCAGTTGTCTATAAAACCGGAGGCTTTGAATACGCAATCGCGAGCCGTGTAGTGAGTGTAGAGTTTATTTCGCTCGTTAACCTGATTGCTGATAAGGAAGTAGTGAAGGAATTAATTCAGGAAGATGCTAGTCTCCCTAAATTGAATGACGAACTCTCGAAGTTGGTTGCGGATGATTCGTACCGAAAAGAAATGATGCAAGAATATGAGCGCATCTATAAAACACTGGATACTGGCTCCGCCTCTGAAAACACCGCACGACTGATGTTGGAATATCTTGGTTTCAAATCCTGAGTTCCCTGGCTAAGCAACCTTCAACTTACTGTAGTGCGACTTGCCAAATTTCTCCTCGGCATAAGCACGGTTGATCACCAGGCGATCGGTAGTTTTATCTGAAGGAAGTTCAAACATGGCATCGTTGATTATAGCTTCGCAGATAGAACGAAGTCCGCGTGCTCCCAATTTGAAATCAACGGCTTTCTCCACAATAAAATCCAAAGCGCCTTCTTTGAACTCCAGCTCGATGTTCTCCATTTCAAACAATTTCTTGTATTGCTTCACGAGTGCATTCTTCGGCTCCGTTAGTATTTTCCGAAGAGCCTTGTGATCCAATGGATTGAGATACGATAGTACCGGCAAGCGCCCTATCAACTCCGGAATCAACCCAAACGTTTTAAGGTCTTGAGCAGACACAAACTGCAGCAGGTTGTCTTTGTCAACGTCTGCAGGGTTTACACTTTCGCTGGAGGAAGCAAATCCAAGAGGGCGAGTATTCAATCTTCTGCCAATCAACCTTGAGATTCCTTCAAAGGCACCACCGCAGATGAACAGAATATTTTCGGTGTTGACCGTGATCATTTTCTGATCAGGATGTTTGCGGCCACCCTGGGGCGGCACATTCACGGCCGTGCCTTCTAATAATTTCAGTAACGCCTGCTGTACACCTTCACCACTCACATCGCGGGTGATCGATGGGTTATCAGACTTACGTGCGATCTTATCGATCTCATCAATATAAACGATGCCGCGTTCTGCCGCTTCTGTGTTGTAATCTGCGGCTTGCAGTAAGCGTGTTAAAATACTTTCTACATCTTCACCCACATAACCGGCTTCGGTAAGCACCGTGGCATCGGCAATGCAGAAAGGAACTTGCAATATCTTGGCGAGTGTGCGTGCTAAATAGGTTTTTCCAGTGCCAGTCTCGCCCACCATGATGATGTTTGATTTCTCAATCATGATGTCGGTATCTACTTTGCGCTGCATCAATCGCTTATAGTGATTATAAACCGCTACGCTCATCACGCGCTTCGCTTCATCTTGGCCAATAACGTATTCATCCAGGAATTTTTTGATTTCGCGAGGTTTGATCAGCTTGAAGTTTGGCACACCACCTGGCTCAACTTTGTTCTTCTTTTCTTCGGAAAGGATCTGGTTGGCTTGTGTTACGCACTTA
>CAZNCO010000525.1:0-3721 GCA_964571345.1 uncultured Ohtaekwangia sp. | reverse complement strand
ATTGGCAATCAAAAGCATAAATCAGGCTGAGTCAGATTATAGAAAAGTAAAACTCGACTTAGGAATGGCAGGCTGCTTGAATGTGAATGGTCTGATCTTAATGAAAAAATTAAATTATGATGCTTCACATTATTATCACCAGCTAGCTCTTGAGCAGCGTTTACAATCGTGTAATAAGGTGGCAATTTCATCCAGTATTTTTAACATTGGCGAGTTGTTTCTGGCGCAGAACAAATTCCGTGAAGCATTACCTTATTTTCAAAAAGGGATAAAAATTGACGCGGAAATTGGTGATGAGTACGGACTTAGTTTGTACCACAATCGAATTGGTCGAATCTATGTGAAACTTAGCGATTATGACTCCGCGAAAATACATTTGGATAAATTTCTCAAGCTTTCTATCAAATCTTCCTCAATGGATATTATCCGGGCAAATTATGCTGACTTGGCCGACTACTTTCAAAGAATCGGCAATCTTCAGGAATCAATCTTATATCACAAAAAATTCAATCAATTCACGGATAGTATATTCAATAAACAAACTGCCCAAAGTTTGGCTTCGTACAGGACCTTATACGAATCCGAGCGCAGCCAGCAACAAATTGAACTACTCAATAAAGTCAATGAGCTAAATAAAGCACAGGTTCAAAAGCAGAAGTTAATTCTTTATGGTGTAATAGGTGGTGCCAGCATTTTACTGATGGTGGCAGGTTTTTATTTTCGTTTCAATAGAAAACTGCAAAAGCTCAATGAGTCGCTGTTCGAAAAGAACAAAGAGATTGCGGAAAAAAATGAAGAAATACAGGCACAGGCAGAGGAGCTAACTGAAAACAATCAAAACCTCGAAGAGCGCATTGAAGCAAGAACAAAAGAGTTGAAACAGGCTTTCAAAGAGCTTGATACCTTCTTCTATCGATCCTCTCATGATTTTCGCAGGCCGATTACTACTTTTATGGGACTTGCAGAAGTAGCGCGTGTTTTGGTTAAAGATCCTACAGCCCTGGAGCTTTTTGAAAGAGTAAATGAAAACGCGCTGAACCTCGATAAGATGTTGCGAAAACTTCAGTCCGTAAGCGATGTAGATACACAGACATTACTTTACAAAGAAATTCCCGTGAAGGAAATTTTTGAAATGGAGTTGGACAGCTTAAAAAAAGAACTTGAGAAAAAGAAAATTAAAACAACACTTTCGGTAAATCTGACGCATCCATTTTACTCATACGGTGCATTGATAAAAATAATTCTTCAAAACTTGCTTGAAAACTCAATCGCGTTCTGCGCAGACAATTTGCCTGTCATCCATCTGTCGGCATATGAAAAAAATAACGAAGTGGTTTTTGAAATTAAAGATAACGGGAAGGGTATTGAACCTGAATATTTAGATCGTGTTTTCGAAATGTATTTCAGAGCCAATGAACATTCAAAAGGAAATGGCCTTGGTTTATATATTGTAAAAAAGACTGTACAAAAATTGAATGGTCGCGTGGAACTGGAAAGTACCTTACATAAAGGAACTATCATCCGAGTCATCCTACCTCAGCGTCTCCAATAAAAACCATTCAAAATTTTCCTATCTTCGGAAATATTCCGAAGTATGAAGATTTATAAAACCTTATCAGGCATTGTCATCCACTACCAGGATAATTATTACCTGACCAACTCGCACTGGGATGCGTTGGTGAATCATCCGAATCTTTACCAGCGCATACTTCATAAGCTCAATTCATTCAGCAGTGGAATTTCATTTAAAGATTTAATCGAAACGGAAATTGTTGCCCCGATCGGTTCGCAGGAAGTGTGGGCTGCAGGTGTCACCTACTTACGCAGCAAGGAAGCCCGCATGGATGAGTCACATGAATCTGGGGGAGCTACTTTCTACGATAAAGTATATGATGCGGTGCGGCCTGAATTATTTTTCAAGGCAAATCCATTTCGTGTGGCGGGACATTTAGAAAAAGTAAACATTCGCAGAGATTCATCATGGAATGTGCCTGAGCCGGAGCTTACCTTATTCATTTCATCACAAGGAAGCATTGAGGGTTATACCATCGGCAATGACATGAGCTCGCGCAGTATTGAAGGCGAAAATCCATTGTACCTGCCACAAGCAAAAACGTATGATCGCTCGGCTGCGATTGGCCCTTGCCTGTATGTTCCGGAAGAACCAATTTCTCCAGACACTGAAATCAGCCTCGAGATTGATCGCGGTGGAAAAATCATTTACAAAGACAGTGTTGCTATCAACAAAATGAAACGTGGCCATATTGAACTAGCCGGTTTTCTTTTCCGCGAATGTGATTTCCCGCATGGGTGCTACTTGATGACAGGGACTTGTCTCGTGCCCTCGGGTGATTTTACGCTAGAGGTGGATGACACCGTTTCTATTTCAATTGATGGCATTGGCACATTGATCAACAAGGTTGCTCAGAAAAATTCCTGACGTTGAATTTTAATTTGAATTCATGAGAAAAATATTTTCACTGCTTATTGCCTGTGTTCTTATTTCTTGCACACAGAAAAAACAAACGAATTCAAAAGTGGAAGCTCAGCCAGCCACCGGAACGTTCGCGTACGATGTCAACTTTATCAAGAAATACAAAAGTGCGATTATACTAGGGAAAAATGACTCAAGATCGAAAGTACTGGTTGTAGGAGATTACCAGGCGCGCGTGATGACCAGCACATCGGGTGGCGATGCAGGGAGAAGTTACGGGTGGATTAATTACAAATTGATTGAGTCAGGAAAAATTCCATCTCACATTTATCCGGTGGGTGGTGAGGATCGTTTCTGGATGGGACCGGAAGGCGGGCAGTATTCGATCTTTTTCAAGAAAGGTGATCCGTTTGACTTTGATCATTGGCAAACGCCAGCCCTCATTGATACAGAAGCATTTGAATTGGTTTCATCCGATAGTTTGCAAGCTACTTATCAAAAAAAATCTTCTATCACAAATAATAGTGGTTTCACTTTTGACTTAGAGATTCAACGTAAAATTCAATTACTTGATTCAGTGTCGCTCGCGAGCGAACTTGGCTTTTTCCGCTCTGTAAACTTTGTTGCCTATCAAACTGAGAACTCCGTACGCAACATCGGAACAAAAGATTGGAAAAAGGAAACCGGCTTACTCTCTATTTGGATATTGGGGATGTTTAATCCATCTGATCATACCATGATCGTTTTGCCCCACGATGAAGAAACGGAGAATGGAAAAGTGACAACTGATTATTTCGGCACCATACCCGCGGAGCGATTGCAACAAAAGTCAAACTTCATATCGATGAAAGCCGATGGCAAGTATCGCGGTAAGTTGGGTATTGCTCCTGGCATTGCGAAAAATGTAGCTGGCAGTTATGATGCGGATAACCATATTCTTACCATCGTAAAATTCGATCTTGATAAGAATGCTGATTATGTAAATTCAAAATGGGAGCAGCAAAAATTTCCGTACAGAGGCGATGCCGTGAATGCTTACAATGATGGACCATTAGCAGATGGCAGTCAACTCGGGCCATTTTATGAAATAGAAAGTTCTTCGCCCGCGCGTGAATTGAAAGTAGGAGAAAACGTTACACACAAAAGTATCACGATTCATCTTGAAGGCGATGAATCAAAACTAAATGAGATTGCCAAGACAGTTCTAGGTGTCTCTCTTCTTAATATAAACTAGACCAATGTTTGCTGATAAATTTTAAACCACTCGTGCAAGAAGCCTCTCAGAAT
>CAZNCO010000524.1:0-3723 GCA_964571345.1 uncultured Ohtaekwangia sp. | reverse complement strand
GGGATAAAGGCTGTACTGAAAGATTATCCACCCAAGAAATAACTCATCCTTTTTCAAAAATGATGTCTACGCTTCGCAGCCGTGCATCATAGTCAAGCATCTTTTCCACCAGCTCATAAAGTTTTTGCGCGCCCGTTTCATCTGCGTGAAAGAGAAAGTATTTATCGTTGCGCCTCCATAGCATTTCATAATGATTCAACTTCTCGTTCATGTGTTTAGCAGCCTGTGTGCCTACCAATACCTTTTCGCTATGCAAGATCAACGTATTGACCGAGTCGCGTCCTTGAATCCGGAATTTACCATACGCATTGATCAACTGTGGTGCTATGTTCTGATCCAGGTTGTACTTGGTTTTACACAACACACCATCGATGTAATACAACGTCATGGACTGCACCGGGGAGCCGAATATTTTCATCTTCGGATTCTTGATAATAAAAAATTCAGCACGGTCATTAAAAAACCTACCAAACAGATTTTCTTCCAGTTGCGCTTCCGACAAAGAATCGATACGGGCGGAGTCCAACGCGAGAGAAGAGTTGGCTTTTACTTTTAGAGCAGGCACTTCAGCAAGATCCTGAGATTCCTTTTGCGCAGGTTTTGAGCAAGCGAAAAACACCAATGCAATCAGGCAATACTTCATCGTCATCCGCCAATCGTTGACATGGATTCTCCCACAGACATTTTACGAGTATGCTCAGCCTCCACTCCATCTTTGGCGCGATGCCCTACTGCATAACGGATCGCAGTTTTAATCTCTTCATCGGATGATCCATTGCGAAGCATTTTCTTCAAGTCGAGCACACCATCATCGTAGAGGCATGTCTTCAATGTGCCTTGTGCCGTAATGCGCAGGCGATTGCACGTGCCACAAAATGTGCGGCTAAAAGCAGCAATAATACCCACGCTTCCGCGGAAGCCAGGAACTTTATAATGATAAGCAGTAGCAAACTCGGGATCCTGTATTTTTTCAATGGCGGGATAAGCCGCGCGGATGTGCTCCAGTATTTTCTTGTATGTCCAGCTCAGATTTTTGTAGTGTGCTCCTTCACCATTGAAGGGCATCTCTTCAATAAACCGAACGGAGATATTTTTGTCTCGGGTCAGTTCCACCATCGGCAAAATATCATCGATGTTTTTCCCGTCCATCACCACCGTATTGATCTTCACCGCGATGTTGTTGTCCAGTAAACTTTGCAGCGTATTCCAGGTGTTTTTAAATTCATCTCTGCGGGTGATCATCTTAAAGCGGGCGGCATCGAGGGTATCCATGCTCAGGTTCACTGAAGCAATTCCCAGCTCTTTCAGCCTTGGAATATGGGGGCCGGTTAGAAGTCCGTTCGTAGTCAGGTGCAGGTCCTTGATCCCTTCGATCTCCACAATTCGTTCTATCAACTGCATCAGGTCCGTGCGCACAAAGGGCTCTCCACCGGTAAGCCTGATTTTTGAAACGCCCATGCTCGCTACTAACTGCACGAGCCGCTCAATCTCTTCAAACGAGAGCAACTCTTTTTTGGGCATGTAGCGGATTCCCTCCTCCGGCATGCAATAAAAGCAACGCAAATTGCACCGGTCAGTTACTGCAAGCCTCAAATAATTTATCTGCCTCCCGTGATTATCAATCATTCCCATACACTGTAAAAGTACAAAATTGTAATTTTGGGAATGGCTAAATATAAACTGATTGCTTTTGGTATCGCCCGCGACATTGTGGGAGGCAAGGAAACGACTGTTGAGATAAGTGGCAACACCGTGGGTGAACTTAGGAATACACTGCTGGCGAGGCATCCTTCGCTAACAGGACTTAATTCCCTTTTAATTGCCGTAAACAACGTGTATGCGGAAGACGATTGGGTGGTTTCAGAAACAGACGAGATTGCAATGATTCCCCCCGTAAGTGGTGGCTAACCAAATAGCAATTATTTCTTGTCATCCTGCCTCAAAAGGTTTACATTGAATTGATCTTTTTCACGTCCCACCTTAATCTCAAACGATATGATCAAAATAACCGAAAAACCGATTGATATTCAAAAGGTAATTGATGCAGCTACCTGCCTGGAAGCCGGAGCCATTGATGTGTTTATTGGAACCGTGCGCAACAATGCACACAACAAATCTGTTCGGTGGTTGGAGTACGAGGCATACGAAAGCATGGCCGTAGCCGAAATCAAAAAAATCATTGAAGAGGCTTCGCAGAAGTGGACTATCCTGGGCTGGGCTGTGAGCCACCGCGTAGGCACGCTGAAGCCGGGAGAAGTGGCAGTAGTTGTTGCAGTATCAACAGCGCATCGCAAAGCTTCCTTTGAAGCCTGTCAATTTATTATCGACACCCTCAAGGCCAAAGCGCCAATCTGGAAAAAAGAGGTTTTTGAAGATGGTGAGGAATGGGTTTCCGCTCAGCCAAAAATGGCCATCAACCACAACTAGAAGTCTGGTAACTGCCTGACGTTTCCCTGATTGAATTTATATCTCAGTACCTGCTCACCAGCATGGCTATAACTGAGATAAATGCGATTGCTACAGCTAAACCGGATATGGCCACCAATACCATGTCTCTCATGATTGGATTTACATGCCACTCGTCAAAATGGAATTTCTGAAATGCCCTCATAGCGCCAACTATTTCATCCGAAAGTTACTCAACAAATACTCAACAAACTTAAAATAAAAACAAAAAGTTTAGTTCTAGAACATACGTCACCATCCGATAAGTTCAATTTTATTTCACAGAGTTGTACCTTTTCCTGAATTCAGCATTATGACTGTGTATTGTCTCTGAAGATGGAAAAAACCAACTCCGCATTATCACCACAAGATGTTCAAGATGAAATTCATATTCTTGAACTTTCCAAAACTGATCCTGAGGCATTTAGACCTATTTACGAAAAGTATTTCAAGAAGATATTTCTGTTCGTTTTACATCGTGTAGGCGATCGCCAATCTTCTGCCGACATCACACAACAGGTGTTTCTAAAAGCGTTGTCAGGGCTCCCAAAATTCCAGTTCCGCGGTCTTCCGTTTTCTTCCTGGTTGTATCGCATCGCCATCAACGAATGCAACGATCTTTTCCGAAAAGCCAAAAGAACAAGACTAGTTACCCTGGAAGATTCAGATGTTGAATTACTCTATGAAGAGTTGACTGCTGATGTTACTGTTGAGCAACTTCATCAAAAGCTTCCTGCCATACTTCAGCAGTTAAACCCGGAGGATTTGTACTTTCTGGAGCTGCGATTCTTTGAAAGCAAATCCTTTAAAGAGGTGGGCGAAATACTTGGCCTGACGGAAGTAAATGCCAAGGTGAAAACCTACCGCATTTTAGACAAAATGAAAAAACTGTTCTTACAATAAAAGAGTCATCGAGGCATCTCAAAACACCAGTCACAAAGCTGCTAAAGAAATTAATGGATATGAATATTAAGATAATGAAGCAAAAGCCAGACATCACAGACGAAGAGATCAGGAGCTACATGAACTTTGATGATCTGCTCAGGAAGCACCATACAACACCCGCTGCCGGAGGTGCCTTTCAGTGGGGAAAAATAATACTGGCCACCGGCCTGGGTATGCTGTTGATCATGGCCTCCTACTGGTTCATTGCTGACGAGCAAACACCCACCACTCCGAAAGATCTTTTACCCGAGAAAAATCAACTGCCGGTTCAAGGAAATGAGCCCACACAAGTAAAACAATTGACCGATTCAGCAACTCAACCAGAGCAGGAAC
>CAZNCO010000523.1:0-3737 GCA_964571345.1 uncultured Ohtaekwangia sp. | reverse complement strand
ACATTGCTCATGGCGCCTTCGTTCTGAAGAACGTCTTTCGCGAATTCCCCAAAGGAACGGTGCATCTGGTGGGTGTAGACACGACAGGGCAACCGGACAGCACGTTCATTGCGTTGCAACTGGAAGACTATTTTTTTGTAGGGCCCGACAACGGCTTACTCGGACTTATCAGCGATAAGCCTCACCAACTTGCCGTGGATATCAACTCTGTCAATCCCATTGAAAGCACTTTTCCGGAAAAGGAGATCCTGGCATCGGCTGCCGCCAAGCTTGCGAGCGGAGTAAATATTTCAACACTTGGCAAACCGATGAATACGTTTAAGAAAATGATTGGGCGATCGGTGAAAGCTACACGCAAAATCATAGCAGGCCATGTAGTGCGTGTAGATAGCTTTGGCAACCTGGTCACCAATATATCTAAAACAGATTTTGATATTCTGAGCAAAGACAAAACCTTCACCGTGCAGTTTGGTGGTGAGAAGTTCAGAAAAATTCACACCAACTATTTTCAGGCTGACCAGGGAGATTGCTTTTTATTATTTAATAACCTCGGACTGCTGGAAATCGGGATTTACAAAGGCCGTGCAAATGAACTCCTGGGAATGGGCTACGATAGCCCTGTGAATGTGACGTTCGATGAGTAGAGCTTAAAATACTGTGAGGCAGTAAAGTCGATAAACTAAATTTTCTACCACAGATTAAAAAACTTTCAATATGATCATTAGAATTGTAAGAATGCATTTTACTGAAGCAGGTGTTGAAGAGTTTTTACAAATCTTCAATGAGAATAAAGTTGCCATCCGGAATTTTCCAGGATGTACTCACCTTGAGCTATTAAAAGAAACCGGCATCGACAACACCTACACAACCCTCAGCCACTGGAACGACCAGCAAGATTTAGAGAATTACAGAAAGTCTGAGTTGTTTAACAAAGTCTGGGGACGAGTAAAATCGTTGTTTGCCGAAAGAACCCAGGCATTCTCACTGGAGAAATTTATTGAGGTCGGAGAATTTTAAGACGGGCAACTTTTTTTACCAACTAAAAAAAACAGCCCGACATCCATTGTCGGGCTCAGTAACAAGGAAAAAAATTTATCCCTGATAAGGGCATCATTAACTCATCATTATCTCAGTGTGGAGCGCGAGTGCAGAAAAGGTGGACGAAGAGTGGAGAAAGAAACAGGTCAGTTACGGAGCATGGGAGGAATAAGATCTCCAACTGTTTTCCAAAATTTACGAAAAAAAGCTCGTTTTTGAATGGCCTAATACATCATTTGATGATTGGGATCCAGTAAGCTCAAAGCTTAAAGAAATACCCGGTAGAGAACGCAAAGTAATCTGATTTATCAGCATGTGATTTTAAGGAGAAGCCTGCATACCAGTTTTTTCTGAATTCATACTCCAGCAGGTAGCGTTGAAAGACAGCATTTGGATAGCCGGGATTGGGTGTAACATAAAATCCGAGCTGCTGTCCAAAAATCAGTTTCCCGAAGAGGAGATAGTGTTGCAGACTAACAGCTCCCACACTTGTTTGCATGAGTATATTTAATCGTTGTTGCTTTACTGCGTTGATCCCATCATACACATACTCTGCGCCAATACCTACTCCATTCATCCTTCCGATGCGTTTTACAATTCCAACATTTGTACCCAACACTAATCTTGCTTCTTCCGGCCAAAGGGAAGTGGCTTGAGCGGTTCGTTGGTTGCCCAACAGATGTACAACCAAACTAATTCTCTTTTCAGTAAACTTCTGATTCGGTTGAGGTTTGATCGCCTGGGGTTTGATGGAGTATTCCAATCCGAAATTGTAGCTGAGGAAATTCATTCCATCGTTAGGGTCTCTCCTGCCACCATTTGAAATATGATTCAGATGGAAGCCGGCTTTAATCCGAAAAGAATTACTCAGCGAATAAGAGATGTTCGTTCCCACACCCAACATAAAACTGAGCTTTGTGCTCACGAAAATGTTATCACGATTCGTGAGGCTGTCATATACTTTGTCAAGAAAGGCAAGGCCTGCAGCTCCTCGTAGTGAAAGCGTGAACTTCCTAAAATTGATCAAGTATGGTTCAATGAAGCCAGTCACTTTAAAGGCATGACCTAATTTTACGGGATTGTCAAAGTTGATATAACCTAAAGACAAACCATTCTGCGAATAGCAATTGCAATAATTCCACGAGCGCCTGGTGGTCTTCAACACACCCCAATCAACCTGAACAATCCATGGATGATCCTTCTCAAACTGCAATGCCGGCTGGCGTTGTGCTAGAATAAAAGAAGATTGAAACGAAGGTGTGATTTTATAAAAGACAGAATCCTTGGTCTGAGCCTTACACGCCAAAGCAAGCAAAATAAAAACCAAAGAAGTGACTAGATGCCGCACCTACCAAAGTTACCTATTTTGATTTTTTCCGGGCATCTTCAATTGGATCGAAAGGACCATACTTATGCTGGTGCTCAGAAAAATCATCGACATAGGGACCAAACGGATGATCGACTGGCTTAGTAGAGATTTTAGGCCAATCTTCAGAAAGGTCTTTGTATGGCCGCGGCATTGAGTTAACGAATGCCGCTACATCCCATGCTTCCTCGTCTGACAGAAAAGGTTTTTCATACGAAGCAATATCGTTTGGCATATTCATTTTCACATACCCCGCAAAACGACTCAGTCGAAAAATGCCGGCCCCAATGTTATAGCTTTCTTTGCCCCACAAGGGTGGGTATTTCCATTCAACAGAATTCTCTTCACGCTTGCCCTCACCAGTAACGCCATGGCAGCGGGCACACTTATCCTCGAAGAGAACTTTGCCTTTTTTTGGATCCGCAGGGCGGGTCAGGCTTTTCAGCTCCCAAAGACCAACTCCCTTAGGTTTTGTTTTCTTTGGAACATCTTTTCCAAGCCATTTGATGTATGACACAAACGCTCGCATTTCACGACTGGCACTATCCAGTTTTTGTCCGTTCAAACTTCTTTCGAGGCAATCGTTCACTCTCTTTTCGATTGACTCAACAGAACCTGACCGATCTCTGAACCTGGGATAGTTGGCAGCTACCGCTGAATAATTATTTCCAAACGGAACTGTGCCTGCTTTGAGGTGACAGTTTTGGCAATTCATTCCGTTGCTTATCGCGATTACTTTTCCATGAGGCCCAAGATAAGAGGCGGTGTGAGCCACCAGCTCCCGCCCATAGCGAATTAAATCTCCTTCTTCTGAAGCCGGAATGGTTGAGTCATCAGGGGCTTGCCAAAATTTCTCTGCCTTCAATGACGAAGGTGGCGGCAGTTCAGGGGCTTGAGTTGAAGCCTCAGCTGACCAATCATGCGAAAGCAGAAAAATGGAGACAAACATGAGCAGCAACGCAACCCACGCGCACAGTACAAATGTTTTAACTGATTTTAGTAATGGTTCATCCACAACTTATTCAATGGGCTTCTTTAATATATCCCCACCCCTCGCTTTGCTTATTTACAATTTCGATGATCGCATCAGGCACCGTGCCTACTTTCGGCAACAGCTGATCCTTGGTGATATTGTACCGCTTCATCGTTTCTTCACAAACTTTAAAAGAAACATTGGGATTATTTTCAAGTAGCCTGATATTTTTTGCAACGGTAGATTTTCCATTTTGAACCATACCTATTGCACCGCCATAAATCACCACCTCAAAAGAAGATTGAGGATAGGCTTTTGCCATACCTGAAACATGACGCAGGGCGGCCTGGTGTATTAGCG
>CAZNCO010000522.1:0-3778 GCA_964571345.1 uncultured Ohtaekwangia sp. | reverse complement strand
ATCTTTATAAAGTCTTATCCGTGTGCAACCGGCTATACTGAAAGTAGTCAAAATGCTGGCACATTCGATAGATCAACCCTTCCAGCGCCCCTTACTGCCCTGCCACTTTCTCCACTCTTTCTCCTCTTGTTCTGCACTCGCGCTCCACTCTGAAGCTATTGGGTGTCCGTTCGCGATCTGATCATGATTTGATCCCGTTCCGTTAAAGGTTTTCTCGGCCCGCCTTCCGAATCGCCAGGTATTTTATTTGAAAATAATTTCAGTCCGCCACAAAATGGCGGACTGCCAACTTTTATTTGAAAAATAGTTCAGCCCGACAATAGATGTCGGGCTGCCCAACGATACTTGTCACAAAAAACAACAAACCATGGCTACCCTCGCAAACAATCTCCTAACCAAAGGCATTAGCGGCACATTCGGCAAAACCATTGTATTTAAGCAATGGCGCAACAAAACCATTATAGCCAACTACTCCGTGCCCACAAAAAAACAAAGTGAAACGCAGAAGGCGAATCGCACCAAATTCAGGGACGCAGCCAAGTGGGCAAAGGCTACCTTGAAAGACCCCGAACGAAAAGCATACTATCAAAAGAAGGCCCAGAAACTTGGCCTGCCCAATGCCTACACCGCGGCTATCACCGACTACATGCGCAAACCCCTGGTAGAAAAGTCGAGTCCGCGCAATGGCACCACCACCTTCTTTGTAAAGAAAAAAGGCTTCACCATCGCAAAAACACAAGTGACACTGACCTCTGCCAATGGCAGCAGGGAAACCCGCACGGTGCTTGCGAATTCGATGGGTGAATGTATGATCGTCTTGAATGATTCAGATCTGCATAAAAACATCCGTTGGCTTGTTACCGATGCGAAGAACAGCTCGATGGAAATTGTTTCCGTTTAATCGTCCTGCATTCGCTATCCTGAAGCGGAGCGGTTGAATAGTCATTTAAAACCTACTACCCACTAAGAAGTACTTACCGGTCTGAGTCGGTCCAGGAAGTTTTTCAGCGCGGAAGGTCAGGGTTAAAGCTCAGGAATGATACCATTGTTTCTTTATCCATTCCATTTTTGACATATGTCAAAAAAACGGGCTGCGACACACGGAACCACAACGTATTGATCGGTTGAACGTTTGAATTGGAAAAACAAAAACCGCATGGAAGCTTTAAAGAAAACGATGTTCATTATTGCCCTTGTCACAGTGGTGAGCTATACAGTCCGCCATATTTATGCAAGATGGTTCGACCCTCGCACCTCTGTGCTCGACCAATTTGATAAATCCATCACCAACGAAATTAAAAATGCAACTTCGTTGCAGCAGCTTGAAAAGCTCTACGCAAACGCCCATCAGCAGGTTCTGATTTACGATGCGGTAGACTCTGTTAAATCGATGGAACCATACAAACGATTTGAGCTTGAGCCTTACAAGCAGGAAAGCGAACTCAGGACTGCCATTGTTGAATGGGAAGCAAAGTCGCGCGAGATATTTCAGATTCGCTTTTACTGGAGTATCGGCCTGCTGCTGATCACAATAGGTTTTGTGTTATTCCATAAAGTGAATCCATGGTTGGGCCTCACCATATTAATCACCGGTTTTGGCGAATTAGTCTATTGGACAAGCCCTACCTTTATTGGTGGCAGTCTGGAATATGAAAGGCTACTCAACAATAAAATCCTTTTGTCGATAGCAACACTCATACTTTTGATCGCTGCGGGCTTTCTTACCGGTACACTTAAAAAGAATTCAGCAGCCACATGACGAGCACGCATCTTCAGGAGATTCTTTAAATCCAAATCATCATTCAACCTTCAATGGCCATCATTAAAAACTTTAAACTCCAACCATAGAATGTTGAATGATGTATGCTGAAGTTACACTATGCCACCTGGTAAGAACCTGGCACATTGCCTGCGGTGATAGCAATACGGTTCCAAGAGTTAATCTGGCAGATAGCAAGCACTACGTTTGCAATTTCCGCTTTGCCATAGAAAGCTGTCATGCGCTCGTAGGCCTCTTCAATAACTTCGATGCGGTGATGTGAGATTTCCGTGAGCACCTCGGTGAGATGTAGTACAGCCTTCTCTTCTGCTGTAAAGCAAGGTGCCTCTTCCCAGGCGGGCAGCAGGTACATCCTGTCAAAGGTCTCTCCTGCTTTCAACGCATCTTTGTGGTGCATGTCGAGACAGTAGCCACAGCGGTTGATTTGGGAAGCCCTGATTTTAATCAACTCGATCAATGCGTGGGGCAGACCGCATCCCTTGATGTATTTCTCGGTGTTGAGCATGGCAGCATACAATCCAGGAGGAGTATCTTCCATCGTGATTCTTGTCTTTTCAACCGTTGGCTTTTCAATTGTTTTCATAGTCATTTTTGATTTTCCCTTATGACTATTGAACTCCTAAAAACGTGACAACTATTTTAAAGCGATTGCAGCTTGTCAGGATTTACAATAATATAAATGTTATTAATGATGCTTTCGCGGACATCGAAGATCATGCAGCGGTAGACTCTTCCATTTTGTTTGAAAAGAATAGCCGGGGCATGGTTGATTTCGGTCAGTTGAGATTCCGTATCGGGTAAAAGAAACTTACCATAAATTGCCTGCATGAATTTCATCACCCGCTCTCTTCCGGTAAGTACCTTTCTCGCAGCCCGCATTTTGTCGCCACCATCGGAAGTCAAATGAACCTCACCCGACAGCAGTTGCTTTACTTTTTCGACATCCGCCTGACCAATGGCTTCAGTAAGCGTTAGAAGGGTAGCTTTTGATTCTTTGCTAATCGTGTGCGTTCTCCGCCCATCGACTTCGAGTTTTTGCTGGGCTCGCTTGTAAAGCTGTCGCGAGTTTTCAACGGTGGTCTCCAATAGTTCCGCTACCTCCTTGTGTGCGAAGTCGAAGGTTTCTTTCAAAATAAAAACGGCACGCTCGCGGGGATTGAGCCGCTCGAGCAAGACTAACAGTGCATAGTTAAGAATGTGGTCACGGTCTGCATATTGATAAATTCCAATTTCTGTGTTTAGCGGCACCGGCAACCACTGGCCCGTATATTTTTTCTTTTGCAGTTGCAGTCGCCTCTTTTCGGTGATCGACCGGTTGATTACGGAACGAACCAGATAGGCCTGCGGATTTTGGATGTGATTGTTGTCGGAGAGAAAATATTCATTCAGAATTTCCTGGACCACATCTTCGGCTTCCATGGACGTTCCCAAAATATTGTAGGCGAAGGGCAGCAGCTTCGCCTGGAATTCGGAGAATTGAGGCTCTTCCGCAGTTTGTTTTAAAGTGTTTTTCATCAGCTAGAGGATCTTACATGACTACGATTATGTGTTGAAAAATGTGACAAAAAATTCACTCTTATTTAGCCGCAAGCATTTTGTTGGCGCTCGTTGATTTAGGCGCATCATTTTTTCCTGTTTTTGATAAATGGCAAAACATAACTATTGACGAGAAAATAAATTCCTTCGATAGTCCATTCATCATGTCAGCCTATTTCAGGCTTACTGTTGGTTGGGGAATTTTCATGAACAAAAAATAAAAATGTCTATATTTTTTTCCTGTGGGCAATCCTTGGTAATGAACTTCAGCCTTGGACATAGAATTATCACTAACAACCCTCGCTTATGACACCCACGGATTTTTCTGCCGCGCTTTTTCAGCATACAAAACGGAATTAAGAAAGTACAAAGGCTACGTTGTGGCACACATCCCCGCGGTAATCACATTGTAAGCTCCCCCGAAAATTGGGCCATTTAAAAGTTTCCTTTTCAGTCGAGAAG
>CAZNCO010000521.1:0-3780 GCA_964571345.1 uncultured Ohtaekwangia sp. | reverse complement strand
ACCAAGTACTGATGCCAATTGTTGCAAACAGCTCAAGCCCCAGCGAAGAGTATTTTAGAAAACCGTTTGGCGATTCGCCTTTCAATTATAAAAATATAAATCAATTTAAGCTTGCGGTCTCTTGAGAACGCATGTTCCCCTCCGAGTTCCATTTGAGGTCCTTCACAGCACCACCCATCTTACAAGTTCCGTTGAATACGGCCCCCGGCTCTACTACCAACTTGCCAGTAGCGATATCTCCATTAATTACAGCTGTGGATTTCAATACTAAAAGTTCTGATATCTCCACTTTTCCCTTTACTTCTCCTTCAATATCAGCATTTTGAGCAGCTATATTTCCTTCCACACGGCTGCCATTCCCCAATGCTATTTTAGATTTTGATTTGATATTGCCATTCACACGTCCTTCAATGCGGATGTTGCCAAAAGTCTCCACATTTCCTTCCAACACGGTGCCTTTGCCGATTACGTTGCTGCTGTTGCTGATTTCATCGGCCGCTCTTTTCTGTTCTTTTGTTGTTAACATGTCTGCGTTTTTAAAAGGTTACAAATTCTTCCGGATTCAGTGAGTTTCCGTTATACCACAATTCGAAGTGCAGGTGTGGTCCATCGGTCATCTCACCACTGTTGCCAACAATAGAAATAATATCCCCTGCTGCAACAAAACTACCAACTTTTTTTAACAATCCTGCATTGTGCTTGTATACACTCACGAGATTGCCACGATGCTGAACCGCAATAACATAACCTGCGTCCTGCGTCCAGCTTGCCATTACAACGGTGCCATCTGCTACACATTTTACCGGCTCGTTAGTTTTTGCAACTATGTCAATACCGTAATGCCCCTTCTTACTATCAAATTTATCGCTGATAAACCCGGTAATAGGTGTAAAGAAGAAAGTCTCTTGCAGTTCTTTGGTTTTATTATTTAACGATACAAGCGAAAACTCTGATTTTTCAAATTCCTTCCTGAATTGCGAATCGGATGGAGCAAGTTTCATGTTTCCTACCGCTTTCACCTGCTCGCTTTCAACTTTGAATACCTTCGCAGGATCACTCAACCCACCGCTGGTGTCGCCCCGTAGAATACGCTGAAAATTTAAAATGAATTTGTCTTTCCGGTCAACCTCAAGCGATAGGGAATCCAAACGCTGAGCGAGATTAATCAACTGCTTTTTATTAACCGCCTGCTCGTATTTTGGGTCAAACCATTTTGCCAACAATGTTTTGGATAAGAAAAGGCTAGAAATAAAAATGAAAAGAAAAAGGGAGGTAAATACCACCAATAATTTTGCATAGGTAAAGCCCACCGTAGTTTTTTCTTCCAGATTCTCCTCTTTGCGTATAACCAAGAGGTAGCGGGTAGTAAGCCTTTCTGATATGGTTTTCTTCGGTTTCAAATGAAAAATTTTTCAAAATTAGGGATAAACAATGACTTCTGCTTGAGTGGACTGTTAAAGAGCGTCATGGGACGTTATCTTGCCTCAAATATTAACAGGCAAAAGTCGGCACAATACAAGCGGGTTCACTTACGTTCAAAATAATTAACACATATTTGAATCTATTTTTTAAAGCTATCAAGAGTCAGTCGTCATATTCAGGTTTAAAGTCATTCATGCGGCTTTCAGGTGTCGTGATTCTTATTGCCACGATGCTGCAGAGCTGCTCCATTGAACAGAACAGTATCACAAGTAATTTTTACCACAATTTAACAGCACACTATAACGGGTACTACTACGCCCGGTTTCACGCAAGAGAAGTGGAGAAACTAATTCTCAAAAGTTTAGATGATGACCACAATCAAATTCTAAGGCTCTATCCAAAGCTCGATACCACACTGGCAAAATCGTATAAAAAAGATACAGATGAAATTATAAAGATGGCATCCATCTCTATACAGCGACACCCTAACAGTACCTGGGTAGACAATAATTACGTAATGGTGGGCCTAGCCAGGCTGTACGCGTGCGATTTTCAAAATGCTATTCTTACTTTCAAATTTGTAAATACAAAGAGTAAAGACTTAAATCTCCGCCATCAAGCACTTCTTAATCTTATACGCACGTTTACTGAGATGGCCGACTACGATCGCGCGGAAGAAGCATTTCATTTTTTGGAAAAAGAAAAGCTGTCAAAGGTCAATGCCAAAAACCTTTATCTTGAAAAAGCCTATTACTTTCAAGTGCGTGGAGATTACAACAACATGGTGTCGAACCTTTCAAAGGTAGACACACTGCTTTCGCGGAAGGATAGAAAAGGAAGAATTTATTTTATTGTTGGGCAAGTGTATCAGAAACTCGGTTTCAATTCAGAAGCCTATAATTTTTACAGAAAGTGCCTGGCTACCAATCCGGAATATGAAATTGATTTTTATGCACGGCTCAACATGGCACAGGTAGCACAGCTTGAAAACAAACGTGATATCAGGCTAGTGAGAAAACAATTTGACAAACTTTTGAAGGATACAAAAAATCAAGAGTTCAAAGACAAAATTTATTTTGAGCTGGGAGAGTTTGAAAAGAAGCAAAACAATCTGAAAGAAGCGATTGATCAATATAAACTTTCGGCTCATGCTGGAAAAAACAAGCGTATACAAGGCATGGCCTTTTTGCGCATCGGTCAAATTAATTTCGATTCCCTAAAGAAATACAAGCCTGCGAAAGCCTATTACGATAGCGCTGTCGCTTCCCTTCCAAAAGATTTTGACAATTTAGATGGCATCAAAAAGCGACAGGCACTACTGGTAGATTTTGTTAAGCATACTGAAACCATTTCGCTCAATGATAGTTTGCTCGCCCTTGCTGCGATGGACACAGCCAAAGTGAGACAACTGATTGACTCGATACAAGCACAGAAGGACAAAAAGCTTACCTCAGCAAAAAAGAAAAAGAAAAAGACATCAAGTCAGGATTCTGGCCCATCAACTTCTCAGGGCCAAGTTGCATTTGGTGGAGCGCCAACCGATGATAATAATACTGGTGACTGGTATTTCGCGAACAGAGATTTGGTAGCAACAGGTCAAAGTGAATTTTCGCGCATATGGGGAAACATTTCTTTGGAAGATAACTGGCGAAGATCTAATCGTACATTGTCTGTTTCAGATGCTGCCGCAACGCCAACGGCTCAGAACAACGCTGCAGGTACAGAGAAGAAAAACGAGACTAAAAAAGAAGACAAAACAGAAGCAAAGGTAGATGTGGCCGCTCAACTGATTGCCCAATTACCCGACACGGAGGAAAAGAAAAAGGCCGCGTTGGCCAAAATTGAAAACGCTTACTTCAAGCTGGGGGATCTCTACTATTTCAACTTAAATGAAAAAGATAATGCCGCGGAATCGTATGAAAAATTAGTGGCGCGATTTCCAAAATCAGAACTATTGCCAGAAGTGCTCTATAAACTTTACTTGATACACAAAGAAAAAAATGACGGCTCTGCTGAGAAATATGGACAACGGTTGCAGGCTGAGTTCCCAAATTCAACGTTTGCCAGAATTTTGATTAACCCTGATTACTTAAAAGAAATAAGTGCTCTGGCTGAAAAACAGAAACTTCAATACAAAGAGGCATATAGTTACTATCAAAAAAATAATTTGCGTCCAGCACTTGATATCGTTAACGAAGCACTTGCCTCGGGCGAAACACAATTTACTTCCCAGCTTGAGTTGTTAAAAATATTGCTCACTGGAAAGACGGAAGATATAACCAAGTATCAATACGAGTTAGGAGAATTCATAAAAAAATATCCAAAAGACCCTTTAAAAAACTATGCGGAGCAATTATT
>CAZNCO010000520.1:0-3805 GCA_964571345.1 uncultured Ohtaekwangia sp. | reverse complement strand
CATCCCTGGAGGGAATCGCTTCAAAATTTTGTAGCGGGGACAAGACCGTAACTGTGGACCTTTGGGTTATGAGCCAAACGGGCTACCAACTGCTCCCCCCCGGGATGTGGGATGCAAAAGTAGAGCGATCTTTACTAAAACCAAATAAAGAAAAATTAAAGGGGCAGTTTTATTTGGTCAGAGTAAAATTTCATGCGCGAGTGACCACGATCTAGTAACTCAACACGGTCAATGACAGCGTGTTTGTGATTCACAAACACCTCTACATACTCATCTCCTAAAAGGTAAAGATTTACTTTGTATCCGTAATAGCGAATTGCCATCACGAAGGTTGCATGTTCATAAAGTGCTTGAATTTTTTCTTCAAGAGAAAATTGCTTCGCCTCAGCCCAGGTAATCATCTCGCCAAGATACAAAAATGAAAAGAGCCAAAAAAAGCCCTGCGAAACAGGGCTTTATGCTTTAAGGGTGAAAGACGGGACTCGAACCCGCGACCTCCAGAATCACAATCTGGCGTTCTAACCAACTGAACTACATTCACCGTTTTGAGGACTGCAAAGGTAGCGAGCCTACCGATATTTGCAAAACTTGCAACGCGTACCTCTTTATTTCTTTTTCTTACTTAGTAGGATTTTGATTGCCAGTTTTGCCTGTTCCTGAAATAGATTGTCTCATTTCCGTGTCGGCTTGCACATTTTGCATCTTATAATAATCCATCACGCCAAGGTTTCCATTAACAAACGCCTGAGCGATTGATTTCGGAATTTCAGCCTCAGCCTCAATTACTTTTGCTCTGGCTTCTTGCGCTTTCGCTTTCATCTCCTGCTCTACTGCCACGGCCATTGCTCGCCTTTCTTCTGCTTTGGCCTCGGCAACTTTTAAATCGGCTGCTGCCTGGTCGGTTTGAAGCTTTGCTCCGATGTTTGCGCCTACATCCACATCTGCAATATCAATCGATAAGATTTCAAAAGCTGTACCCGCATCCAATCCTCTTGACAATACCAGCTTAGAAATTTTGTCTGGATTTTCGAGTACTTCTTTGTGCGACTTTGCTGAACCGATGGACGTAACAATACCTTCTCCTACGCGCGCTAAAATTGTTTCTTCACCGGCACCTCCCACAAGCTGTGCAATGCTGGCCCGTACGGTAACACGCGCAATGGCAATCAATTGGATACCATCAGCCGCTACGCCAGCTACCTTCGGAGTATTGATCACCTTCGGGTTCACTGAAATCTGCACGGCTTCAAACACATCGCGGCCTGCCAGGTCAATGGCGGTTGCCTGTTTGAAACTCAGGTTAATATTGGCTTTGTCGGCAGAGATCAACGCGCGGATTACGTTGGGCACATTTCCACCAGCAAGGTAGTGTGTTTCCAGTTCGCGGGTAGTCACTTGCAAGCCAGCTTTCGTAGCGGTGATCAAGGAGTTCACTATGATGCTGGGTGGCACCTTACGAATGCGCATTCCGATCAACTCTCCGATGGTTACTTTAACGCCCGCGAAGATGGCTGTGATCCACAACCCCACCGGCACGAAATACATGAACATGAAGAAGCCGATGATGCAAACGAACACGACAAAAATGAACATTAAACCTTGCATAAATTGATTAGTTGATTGGTTCTACAAAAATTTGGTTTGACACGATTTTAATGATGCGTATTGACTTTCCGGCATCGAGATATTCTCCCATGGTTTTAACCTCAAAAGTCTTGTTGTTTAACTCTGCCTTTCCAACGGGGCGCAGGGCTGAGATAGTTTTGCCTTCTAGGCCTACCTGTAGCTGATCAACCTCGCCTTCATTTACCCGACTATTATTGGCCGACTTAAGTGAAAATTTTCCCCAGAGGTTGGAGGAAAATGAATAATACATCAAAACCCCAGAAGCAACAGCCGTGCAGCCTATCGTAATCCATCCGGCTTCACTTCCAAAGTTGTTGAAGCTCATCCCTACACCCACAATCACAAAAACAAATCCCAGCGCTCCAACTAGCGTGGTGCCCGGAACAAAAATGATTTCAACTACGATCAGTGCAAGACCAAATATGATAAGCGATATAACGGTGAGCCACTCTGCCATTATGTAAAAGTACAGTATAATGCCCACAAATTTAGCAATGGTAAACTCAAGTGATATTTTTTAAGCCGCACAAAAAAAGAATTCTTATTTTGACCCCATGAAATGGACATTTAAGTGTTCTGTAACTGGCCGTTTGTTTATCATTGCCATTTCGTCTTATCCAAAAACTAATTGCTAAAGATGAAAGTGACCGGTTTCACCATTATTCGTAATGCTGTAAAATACGATTACCCTGTAGTGGAAGCAATTACCTCTATTTTGCCCTTGTGTGATGAGTTTGTAGTAGCGGTGGGAAAATCAGAGGACAATACTCTTCAATTGGTAAAGGATATAGCTTCTGAAAAAATCAGGATTGTTGAAACGGTATGGGATGATTCGCTTCGCGAAGGGGGTAGAACATTCGCTATCGAGACAGACAAAGCCTTCAATATGATTTCGCCTGACACGGATTGGGCTTTTTATATTCAAGCAGATGAGGCGGTTCATGAACAATATTATGATACCATCCGCCAGGCAATGGTGAAGTACAAGGATGACAAAAAAGTGGACGGACTACTTTTTCATTACAAACATTTTTATGGCTCATACGATTACGTGGGCGAGTCATGGCAGTGGTACCGGAGAGAGATTCGCATCATCCGAAACGATAAAAATATTTTTTCTTACCGCGATGCGCAGGGCTTTCGCAAGAAGCCCAACGAGAAGTTGAACGTAAAACTGATCGATGCTTTTATTTACCATTATGGATGGGTGAAAGATCCGCGTGCGATGCAAAACAAGCAGCAGGACTGGAACAAGTTTTACCACAATGATCAATGGATCAGCCAAAATGTAGCCAAGGCTGAACAGTTTGATTATAGTAACATTGATTCGCTGGATCTTTTCAAAGAAACGCATCCGCGGGTGATGACGCAGCGTATTCAAAGTAAAAACTGGAAATTCGATCATGACATCTCGATCAAGAGATATTCAACAAAAGAGAAGTTTAAGCGACTTATCTACGCACTCACAGGCTACCGGATAGGTGAGTATAAAAATTACAAAATCGTATAGTGCTCTAACAGCGTAATAGCTTATTTTTGCGGCCTTATTTGTTGAGGTTATGATCGTAAAGACCAAAAATTACAGGCTGGAGAAGAACACATATATCAAGCTGGCCTTGAAAAATGCACTTATTAAGCAATGGTGGGTAAGCCTGATAGTACTTGCCATTTGCCTCCTTTATTTATGGATTCCCAGCATTTGGTGGTTTATAGGCGCCATTTTAGGCGGTGGTCTTTTCGTTTTGTTCTGGTGGATTCAATTTTACGGAGTAACGCAGCTCGATCAGGGAAAAATGCTGTTTGAGCGATTCGCATATGAGATCAACAGCCAGCAAATACTCATGAAAATAAATGCCCGCGAAGGAATGCCATTAAAATGGGACCAGATCAAGTCGGCTCAGGTTGGCAAAGATTACTATTTGCTTTTTGTAAACAAGGCGCAACTAATTCATCTCCCATTCAAAATTTTCAACACGGAGAATGAGCGCAAATTTGTGGGCAGCATTTTAAAGAATAAGGGATTCATCAAAGAATTGTAATCGACTTCAAATTAGCTGGAATTTGATTCTGACTTTTTTGCTTTCGATATTTGGCTAATGCCATCCTTTAGCCGCGACTCAAATTCTACATCAAAGCGATTATCGCCTGCCGAAGCATATTTAAAAGCAAGGCATTACTG
>CAZNCO010000519.1:0-3806 GCA_964571345.1 uncultured Ohtaekwangia sp. | reverse complement strand
ACACTGATGAATGAACCTATTAAGCGCGCAGAGATTAAGCCAAAATACTGCCGCTTTAAGAAGAACGGGATCAAGTACATTGATTACAAAGACCCTGATTTCTTATTGAAATTTATCAACGAGCAAGGCAAAATTTTGCCCCGCAGATTGACTGGAACCAGCTGGAAATTCCAGAAGAAAGTAGCCCAGGCTGTTAAAAGAGCACGTCACATCGCTCTGCTTCCATACCTGGCTGACCAAATGAAATAACCCCAAACCTTGTAACAACTATGGAAATAATTTTGACACAAGACGTAACAGGGCTCGGTTACAAAAATGATACGGTAAAAGTTAAGGCTGGCTACGGAAGGAATTACCTTATTCCAAACGGGGTAGCTTTGATTGCTAATGAGTCTAACAAAAGAAAGGTAGCAGAAGAAATCCGTCAGGCAGCTCACAAAGCTGCCAAGTTAAAGCAAGATGCGGAATCCTTGGCTGCAAAAATCGGAGAACTCACCATCGAAATTGGCACAAAAGCAGGTGAGACTGGTAAAATCTTTGGTGCTGTTACCGCTCTTCAAGTAAGCGATGCGTTAAAAGCAAAAGGTTTTGACATCGATCGTAAGAAGATCTCCTTTAAGGAACAGCCTAAGGAATTGGGTAGCTATACTGCACTTTTGGATCTCCATAAAGAGGTGAAGCACACTATCAGTGTTAACGTGGTTGCCGAATAAGCCGCCATAAAATTGACATTCTTAGTAAAAACCCCGGACATCCGGGGTTTTTATTTTTTACTCCTAAAATTCTCTTTCAAAAAAGGTCGCTTTGTAAATTAAATTTTATTATTACCTTTGACAGTTAATGAAATAATTCCTACCTGAAAGTATTCAATCCCAATCATCGTTGTCTATTGTCAGTCCGGCCTTACGTAGTTAGCTAAAAATTTAAAACTTAATTACTTCTAAAAATGAACATTTATGTAGCAAACATTCCCTGGAAGGCATCCGAGGAACAATTGAAAGAACTTTTCTCACAGTATGGTGACGTGAGCTCTGCGAAAATTATCATGGATAAAGTTACACAACGCAGCCGTGGTTTCGGATTTGTTGAGATGGGTGATGATAATGCTGGTCGTACTGCCATTAATGAGTTAAATGGTCGCGATTTCCTTGGAAAGAATCTGGTTGTGAATGAGGCGCGCCCACGTGAAGAGCGTCCTGCTCGTAGCGGTGGTGGATATCGCAGACACGACTCTTAAACTAAGAATCAGTTTACTTTGAACAGATATATGCCGGGCCAGACCCGGCATTTTTTATTAACAATAATAGGCATCATAACTCTCAAAATAAAAGTTATTTTTAAACTGCAATGATCCGCACTCTGTTCACGATAGCATTGATTCTAATATTTGCGTCCTGCGGTTCCTCCGGAAAAGGCACCAAAGTAGTGAAGCCCAAAACGCACAAGGTTTGGGCACGCGGTAATAAATATGTAATAGATATTCCAGTTGGCGCCAGAAGAATTCAGCTCTTTGAAAGAAAGAGAACAAAAACGGTAAACATGAAGTAATTAATTACTGCAAGCCCTTGAATGTCATTTCAAGATTCTTGCGGAAGAAGATCTTCAAAGGGGTCAATTGATTGATATGTGCTGTAATCACCGACCCATAGAAGACAGACATCAACATATTAGAGATATCACGTGTGGAAGTTGTCCGGGTTATCTCTTTACGAAAGATTGCCTCGAGGGCAAATCTCTCAAACATCTGATCGATCGATTGAGTCTCCACGCCTTGAATATCTTCCGCCTCGGGAAAGATCAATTTCTTCTCCTCAAGTTTAAGAGGAAAGGGCTTGTGTGTTCTTTTTAAGTCAGCCAAATAAGCAACGAGGCTCAACATTAGACCGGGATGATTCTCATAGTCCTCACTAATCTTATCAAACAAAAACTGCAAGCCTGCCATACCTTCTCTGGGCTTCTCCTTAAGCTCAACAGCTCTCTTCAAACACCACACGCGAAAGTAGTAAAGCAAAATATCTTCTTTTTGAGGAAAATATTTGAAGAGCGTCACTTTCGAAATTTTGACCTTGGCGCAAATTTCATCTACGTAAAGGTCTTCAAAAGCCCTCTTGGATAATAATTTCAGTGTGTGATCGAGTATAGCAATTTTTAGACGAGCAGCTTTTTCTTTTCTAAGCCCCATATGGCGAGTATATACCTTTGGTTTGTGTTGAATTAACAGTTAAAGTTAGACTTGTTTGATAAGAAGTAATATTTTTAAGTGTTAAAACCGTCAACATTCACTTTGAATGGTAATTTAAGTCCGTCAATAACCGAAACGAAGGTTCATAAACACAGCAAATGAAAAAAATATACTTCCTTCTGGTCTCCATCACAATCCTGTCTTGCACAACAAAAGACCATCCCGAAACAACGGGCTTAGTAGCCGATTCGGCAATGGTTGTGTCGGCTCATCCTCTTGCTTCACAGGTTGGTATTTCAATTATAAAAAAGGGTGGGAATGCGGTAGATGCTGCAATTGCTGTTCAGTTTGCATTGGCAGTAGTATTTCCAGCTGCCGGAAATATTGGAGGGGGCGGATACATGGTTGTACGCCAAAAGGACGGCACCATCGCGGCCTTAGACTATCGCGAGCGAGCACCATCAAAGGCAACCACCAATATGTACTTGGATGACAAGGGAGAAGTCATTAAAAATCTTAGCGTGTCTGGTCATCTTGCATCGGGTGTTCCCGGCTCAGTTGATGGCATGGTAGAGGCTCATAAAAAATTTGGCACACTGCCATGGAAGGATTTGCTGCAGCCCGCTATTGACCTGGCTTTGAAAGGCTTTACCCTCACCGAACGAGAAGCAACAAATCTCAATGATCAAAAAGATAAGTTGATAAAATACAACTCTGTACAGCCTGAGTTTCTGACACAAAAAGAATGGAAGCCAGGAGATTCAATAAAGTACGTTGACTTGGGGCATACCCTGGAAAGAATTCGTGACAATGGACGTGCTGGATTCTATGAAGGTAAAACAGCTGATGATCTCGTAGCGGAAATGGATCGTGGCAAAGGGTTAATCACCAAAGAAGATTTAAAGAATTATCAATCCACTTGGCGTGAACCTTTGACATCTAACTACAAACAATATAAGATAATCTCAATGCCACCCTCTTCTAGCGGTGGAGTATGCTTGATTCAATTATTAAAATGTGCAGAACCTTACCCCTTTCAGAACTATGGGTTCAACTCGGCCAAGGCCGTTCATCTGATGGTAGAAGCCGAGAGAAGAGTATTTGCAGATCGTACCAAATATCTTGGTGATCCTGACTTTTACAAAGTTCCAGCAAAAGAGCTAATGGCCGATCAATATAACGATGAGCGAATGAGTGATTATAATCCAGACAAAGCAACTCCTAGTAGTGAAATCAAAGCAGGAAATATTCCGGGTTACGAATCTGAGGAGACAACTCATTTTTCCATTGTTGATTCAAAAGGAAATGCAGTAGCTGTAACCACCACACTAAATGGCTGGTTTGGTTCGCATGTAGTAGTGGCTGGCTCCGGTTTCTTTCTGAACAATGAAATGGACGATTTCAGTGTAAAGCCTGGCGTTCCAAATATTTACGGACTAATGGGCACCAATGCGAATAAGATTGAACCAGGCAAACGAATGCTCAGTGCAATGACTCCAACCATTTTGGAAAAGAATGGCGAACTATTCATGGTACTTGGATCGCCAGGTGGCTCTACAATTATCACTTCTGTTTTTCAGGTTATCTTGAATGTAATAGAACATAAAATGGGCATGCAGGAGGC
>CAZNCO010000518.1:0-3826 GCA_964571345.1 uncultured Ohtaekwangia sp. | reverse complement strand
TCTATGAATATTTTGAGGTCGAGTTCTTTTTCAATTTCTTCAAAATACTGCACAAACAGGCCCTCTACCACCAGGATAGGGGCTGCAGTAAATTCGAGCTGTTTGGGAGCAACCAATGGATTATTAAAAGTGTACTCTGTTTTTACTACATTTTCACCTGACTTCAGCTTGATTACATCTTTATGAAACGAATCGCGGTCGATGGAAGTAGGTAGGTCGAAATTCTTTACCCCATTTTCGTCTACTAATTGAACGTCTCGTGGATGGTAGTAATGATCCTGTGAAATAAGGCAGATTTCTCCGGGTTTAAAACTGGCCGAAAGTTCCTGAAGAAAGTAAGTTTTTCCGGAGCCGCTTCCTCCTGTGATGCCGATGGTAAAAGGTTTTTTCATCGGGATCAAAAGTACGACTCAAAATTCATTTAAAATTAGATTTCAGAAATTCCACGAGTTTGTGAACTGCAACCGATCGGTGACTGATTTTATTTTTTTCTTCCATTGTCATTTCTGCCAGCGTTTTGGAATGACCATACGGCAAAAAAATTGGGTCGTACCCAAATCCTCCTTCACCTCTTTGTTCTGAGGTGATTACCCCCTTTAATACCCCTTCAAATTGCCAAATGCCAGTTGAAGTAATGAGGGTAATAATAGTAATAAATTGTGCTTCCCGATTCGTTATGCCAATCAGGTTCTTGAGAAGAAGATTTACGTTGTCGCTAAAACTTTTCTGTGGCCCTGCATAAAAGGCCGAGTCTACTCCAGGCGCACCGTTTAGCGCAGCTACTTCGAGGCCAGAGTCATCTGCAAAACAAGGCACATGATAATTCTTAAAAACATATTCTGCTTTCTGTCTTGAATTTCCCGGAATTGTTCCAGTGGTCTCGGCAAGTTCTTCAAAGCAGCCAATATCACTCAATCCAACAAGTTCGATGCCGGATGAAATGATATTAGCTACTTCCTGAAGTTTGTGCTTGTTATTGGTAGCAAAGCATAATCGCATTACTATTACGGTTCAACCTTTGTTACTTGTATTTGATAAATCAAATTAGTGTTGGCAGGAATGGTCCCATTTTGCAAAATACCGTAAGCGAGCCCTGAAGGCACATAAAGGGTCACAGATGATCCCTCATTTATTTTAGGAAGCATTATCCCCAACGCATTTATCATACCTGGAAGGTAATACCGGGTAGGTGTAGTGACAGAATTATAGGTTGTGCCATTTGATGCAAGCTGTTTTTCTGTATATGTGATCGTAACGTGCCCAGATATTGTTGGCTTTGGACCTTGACCTTGAGTATCGATCGTATACCGAATTCCCGAAGGATCTTTGATTATATTAGCAATGTTATTGTCTGAAATGTATTTAGCAATTGCTGTTGTATCTTTTCTTGTTTGGAAGCCCGAGACATTCACCACTTGAATCGTAAAAACTAAATTCGAATTAGCTGGAATATTTGTCTGGGCAGCATTTCCATAAGCATAACCAGAAGGAATATACAATTTCCCAGACGCACCTACTGGAAGACGAGGGAGTCCGATTTGCCAGCCGGCAATGACTGATGGAAGGGTGATCTTGGCCCCGTTTTGAGTGTCAAACTGTGTACCCGTTGCGAGCAAGTTACCGGTATAATTTACAGTAATGGTGTCGGCATACGAGGGATAAAAGCCACTGCCAGCTACTTCTGTCTCAATCCAGACGCCATAAGGAGATTTAACAGCATCAATAGAAAGAGCAGTCAAATAATTCCTAATGGCAGTTGTGTCTGCAGTGAATTGAGCGTTAGTATCAAAAGTATTGCTGGAGCTATCCAAACATGAAACTAAGCCAACGCTTAAAAAGACAATTGTGCTAAATAAAAAAACCTTCATTTTAAAACTTATTTTACGTCAACTAAGGTCATGTCAAAAATCAGAATAGAATTCTCGACAATGTCGGCACTCCTTCTTTGGTTTCCATACGCCAAGGTAGATGGAACGTAAACGGTTACCTGAGCACCTTTATTCATTAGCTTTAACATTTCGAGCCATCCTTCAATTACTGAATTTGGTCCAATTCTAAATTCAATTGGCGCATAGCGTCCGCCCTCGCGATATAGACCCTTCTCCTTAGCAATAGGTTCAATGCTGGTATCAAAATATTTTCCATTTAATAAATAGCCAGCATAATCAACCTTCACCGTTTGGCCATCTTTTACATTTTCTCCTTTGCCTGGCTTCGTGACTAGGTAACGCAATCCGGAAGCTGTTTTAATTGCTTTAATTCCCTTCTCAGCCAGGTACTTGTCGATAAGTACAGTGTCTTTTCCAAGTTGCTCTTTCTTGTCTTTCTGCATTTTTTCATTTTGCTTAACCACAAGTTCCTGCTGAAACTTTTGAAATTGTTCTCGATCCATAACGGAAGTTAGTCCCACTACGAAAGTGAATTTCGATAAAGAATCAACCCCTGCAGGAATTGGCTGACGGAATGATTTTGTGAAAATATCTTTCGCGCTCACCAAAAAATTAACACTATCTCCCTTGGAGAGCATATTAATTACTTCTAAAACTTTATCTCCAGGGCGTATAATACCTTGCTTTTGCATAATCAAAGGAATCCCACTTTTACGCGTGTCATTCCAAATAGAGTCTTTGCCATCCTTGAACATAAAGTTCATAATCATAAACTTACCTGAGTCAACCGCTACGCCATCACCTTTGCGAACCACGGTGAATTCCTGGCCGGACGATGTTTCGCGGGTGTTGGAAGAGCAGGCTGCAAACAAAACTGCAGCAATAAGCAGGACTAAGAAATTTTTCATGAGATGATTTTTATTTTTTTGTTTTTTTAAGATCGCAAGGAATTCGCATTTCATACGGCTAGGTTAGTTCTTTTTATGCTCATTTCATGCGGATTATTTAGTTAAGAGTTCTTTGTATTCTGGTAAAGTAGAAAGGAATTTTTGTAGCGTATCTTCTAAAGTAAGCTTGGAACTTCCGCCTGATGCATTTCTATGACCACCGCCTTCAAAATGTTTTCGTGCCAGGTCGTTCACTGAAAAATCTCCCAAAGATCGAAAAGAAATTTTAATTTCTTCCTTGCGGTCATACATTAATACAGACAGACGGACGTTTTTTATAGACAAACCGTAGTTTACAAGCCCTTCGGTGTCGCCTGTTTGAATATCAAATTTTTTTAATTCGCTTTCTGATAAGGTGATGTACGCAGTGTTGAATTCTTTCAATACAGTCAACTTTTCACTCAGCACATAACCCATCAACCTCATTCTTTCCAATGAATTGTTGTCGTAGATAAGCCTTGCTACTTCGCTCGGTTTTGCGCCCATCCTAACCAATTCTTCCGCCACCAAAAATTCTTTTTGTGTCGTATTGTTGTGACGGAATCCTCCGGTGTCAGTCATCAACCCAGCATACAGGCAGTTGGCGATGCTGGCATTAATCAAATGCTTTTCCTCCAGTAAGTGGATCAAACGAAGAATCAATTGCGCGGTGGAAGCTGAGGAAACATCCCATAGAATGAAGTCGGCAAAGTTTTCAGGCTCTAGGTGATGATCAATCAAAACCTTCTTGCCTTGCGCTATCTTTACCATGTTTCCCAGGTCGTTGATCCTGCCAAGGCTTGAAAAATCAAGACAAAAAATCAAATCCGCTTTTTGAATAGCGTCTTCAGCTTTTCGTAAGGGCTCATTTGAATTCTTTGTCAGCGCGATTACTGTTTCAGCCCCGCTCATCCAAGCAAGAAAATCTGGATAATCACTCGGACTGATTACATCAACGTGATGGTTTTTCAATCGAAGAAGACCCGCAAGCCCCAGTGATGAGCCTAAGGC
>CAZNCO010000517.1:0-3826 GCA_964571345.1 uncultured Ohtaekwangia sp. | reverse complement strand
GGATATGGATTGGGGAAAAAGAATAGGGGGGGTGGGTATTATACGGAGTGATTTGTTGATTTGATGATTTGAAAATGGGGGAGGATATTTAAGAATTAAGATTTTAGATTTGAGATTTAAGATTTAAGATTTAAGATGAATAAGCAATCCAAAATATATGTGGCGGGTCATCGGGGCATGGTGGGGTCTGCTATTGCACGGAAACTGAATGAGCATGGGTATACCCATCTTGTTACGCGAACTTCTGCGGATTTAGATCTGCGGAATCAGGAGGCGGTGGCTTCCTTTTTTCAGCTGGAAAAGCCGGAGTATGTTTTTATGGCGGCCGCCAAGGTAGGCGGAATCCTGGCCAACAGCACGTACAAGGGTGACTTCATCTACGACAACCTGATCATGGAAGCCAACGTGATCAAGGCGGCACACGATGCAAAAGTGACCAAACTCATGCTGCTGGGTTCTTCGTGCATCTACCCAAAGTTTGCGGCTCAGCCTATCCGGGAAGATTCACTTTTAACCGGGGCGCTGGAAGAAACCAATGATGCCTATGCGGTAGCTAAAATTGCTGGCATCAAAATGTGCCAGTCGTTTCACCAGCAGTTTGGCGACAACTTCATCTGCGTCATGCCCTGCAACTTGTATGGCTATGGCGATAATTATCATCCGCAAAACTCCCACGTGCTGCCGGCACTCATCCGCAGATTTCACGAGGCTAAAGTGAACGATTTGCCAGAAGTAGTGATCTGGGGAACAGGGTCGCCCAGGCGTGAATTCCTGTTTGCCGATGACCTTGCTGAAGCTTGTGTATTTTTAATGAATGAGTACAACTCCCCGGAAATTATCAACGTGGGAGCGGGTACCGATCTGCCCATCCAGGAGCTAGCGTACCTGGTAGCGTCAGTTGTTGGGTATGAAGGAAAGATCAAAAATGACTTGTCTAAACCAGACGGCACTCCGCGCAAGCTGATGGATGTGAGCAAAATTCATTCGCTGGGGTGGAAACACAAAACAGAGTTGAGAGCAGGTATTGAGCTTTCGTATCAGGATTTTTTAAAACACGCAGAAATAATTGTGAAATGAAAACGGCATTAATTACCGGGATCACCGGACAGGATGGAGCTTATCTGACAGAACTGTTATTAGCGAAAGGATATTTTGTACATGGCATCAAGCGCAGATCCTCGCTGTTTAATACGGATCGCATCGATCACCTTTACCAGGATCGCCACGAGAAAGACCTGAAGTTGAAATTGCACTACGGTGATCTGACTGATTCGACCAACCTCATTCGCATCATCCAGGAAACACGACCGGATGAGATCTACAACCTGGCGGCCATGAGCCATGTGAAGGTGAGCTTCGACACACCAGAGTACACGGCAAATGCAGACGGCATCGGCACGCTGCGGATCCTCGAGGCGGTGAAGATGTTGGGGTTAATCAAGAAAACAAAAATCTACCAGGCCTCTACTTCCGAGCTTTACGGATTAGTTCAGGCTGTGCCCCAGTCGGAGACCACTCCGTTTTACCCGCGTTCACCTTATGCCGTGGCGAAATTATACGGGTATTGGATAACGGTGAACTACCGTGAGGCATACCAGATGTTTGCCTCCAACGGGATATTATTTAACCACGAGTCGCCTTTGCGTGGAGAAACCTTTGTGACGCGCAAGATCACCCGTGCCGTGGCGAAAATTGCATTAGGCCTTGAGAAGAAATTATATATCGGCAACCTGGATGCCAAGCGCGACTGGGGCCATGCTAAAGATTATGTGGAAGCGATGTGGCTCATCTTACAACAAAATGAACCCGATGATTTTGTGATCGCCACCGGCAAGACCACCACAGTGCGCGACTTCATACGCATGGCGTTTAAAGAAGTAGGATACGAGCTGCGCTTCGAAGGACAAGGTATCCAGGAGAAGGGTATTCTTGCTTCCATAGATGCATCAAAGTCACCGTCTGCCAACCATCCGAAGATAGGAGAGGTGGTGGTGGAAATTGATAAAGAATATTTCAGGCCTACGGAAGTCGATTTGTTGATCGGTGATGCTACCAAAGCCCGAACAAAATTGAACTGGACACCGAAGTACGATCTGCCGATGTTGGTAAAAGAGATGGTGGCTGCTGATGTAGAGCTGTTTCAACGCGATCTGCACCTGATGCAGTTTGGACATAAGATTTTGAGGCAGGTGGAGTAGGTGAGTGATTTGATGATTTGTTGATTCGGTGATTTGAAGATTTGATAATTCGAAAATGGGTTTCGCGCAAAGACGCAAAGGCGCTAAGGGATGGTGAATAATTTAGATATCGGGATTTGATGATTCGGTGATGCGGGGGTGATGTTATTTTTTTTAAAACTACAGGGGCCACTAAGGATTCACAGAGGTTGATAAAGTCGGTGATGAGCTTATTATGTGATTTGAAAAATGGGTTTCGCGCAAAGACGCAAAGGCGCTAAGGGATAGTTGAGGGAACAACGTCTGAGTAAGAGAGAATCTTCTTCGCACACTGTAATGCCTGACAGCCTTGCGCGCTGGGCTGCGCGGTGTTCTCCGCTTAGGCGGGACAGGCTCTACCCCCTCAAGCGAAGCAGGTAATAACTGTCGAGTATACGAGTGTATCTTCTATCGAGGAGTTACCGGCACTCCCGCTAGGCAACCGCGCACTTGCGGGCCGGTATGACGGTGTGGGAGGGCGGAGTTTCTAAATGGCAACCGAGCAAAATAGAATCACAGTTTCTGGTTAGTTCTGAGTAAAACCATAGCGGCTTTTATATTTATATTATATATTTGTAGAATATAAATATACTTTATGGCAACCTTCACAAGCAGCTTGTCTGATCAATTGCTGGAAAAACTGGCCGAGAAGTCAGAAAGCCTGCATGTACCCAAGAACAGGCTGATCGAAATTGCCTTGCGGCTCTATTTTGAACATTTGGAAAGAGCCGAGTACATCACCTCCTATAAGAAAGCCTCCCAGGATGAAGATGTATTGTTGATTGCGGAAGAAGGCATGGCGGATTATCTCAAACAATTGGAAAAGTGAAGCAAGGTGAAATCTGGTATGCTGACTTAAATCCTACCAAGGGCAGCGAGCAGTCTGGACTGCGACCAGTAGTGATTGTCAGCGGTGATTTATTAAATGAACATCTGCCCATTGTGATCATCATGCCGTTGACAACGAAAATCAAAAACTATAAAGGTGATCCAATCATTGCGCCCTCCAAAAGCAGCGGATTGAAAGTGGAATCAGAGGTATTGGTTTTTCATGTTCGTTCGGTTTCCAAAGACCGGCTCGTGAGGAAACTTGGACACGTAAGCAAAGATCACATCGAGATGCTGAAGAAAACGCTTGGAGATTTGTTAACGTTTTAGTTGAAAATTTGGTGAGTTGATTTGAAGATTCATTTGATTCATTGATTCGGTGATTTGAAGATTTGAAAATGGGTTTCGCGCAAAGACGCAAAGGCGCTAAGGGGATGGTCAATAATTTAGATATCGGGATTTGATGATTCGGTGATGCGGGGGTGATGTTATTTTTTTTAAAACTACAGGGGCCACTAAGGATTCACAGAGGTTGATAAAGTCGGTGATGAGCTTATTATGTGATTTGAAAAATGGGTTTCGCGCAAAGACGCAAAGGCGCTAAGGGATGGTGAATAATTTAGATATCGGGATTTGATGATTCGGTGATGCGGGGGTGATGTTATTTTTTTTAAAACTACAGGGGCCACTAAGGATTCACAGAGGTTGATAAAGTCGGTGATGAGCTTATTATGTGATTTGAAAAATGGGTTTCGCGCAAAGACGCAAAGGCGCTAAGGGAT
>CAZNCO010000516.1:0-3836 GCA_964571345.1 uncultured Ohtaekwangia sp. | reverse complement strand
AATTGAACATTTATTTTCAACTTTTAAATGGCCGAACTTTAGGGGAGCTTACATAAATAGTAATAGTGCAGCGAAAATTATTAAGTCCTTTTTCAAGTTACTGTTTCTCTTTAAGTATAGCAGCCAATGTTTGAGTTTCTGTAGTCATGCGTTTCCGAAGCCGCGCCCTGTCTCACGAAACCAAACGTGGAATGAAGATAAAAACGTATAGCTTACACTTCATCACACCGTTGCAGAAACATTGTGTGTGCGCCCAGCATGGGCGCAAGCTATCGAAGATACCGAAATATTCCAGAGAGTGAAAGTCTCTCACTGGCGAGTTAGCGCACGCCAGTTAGCAAGTCGCAAGGTGGTTTGCTGTGAAGCAGGCACTGAAGGAAGCGAGACTCCAAAATTCGGTACTGGAACGCATCATCAAAACGAGGCCTGCTCTCTTATTATGAAAAAGTTTCTCCTCAACTCATGAACCGCTGTATGCGAGATCCGCACGTACAGTGGTGTGAGAGCCTCTCCCCGCTAGAATCTGCTAGCGGGGTGGGCTACTCGATTGTGTGCAGGTTACTTCAATAAACGAATTTTCTATATCTTTCTACTACTTGAGTGAGTCCGTCCTTTCTATTTATCGCAACTCCTAGTCCTTTGTCGATACCTCTGTTTGTAGTTGAGTCAAACTCAATATTTTTCCATACTAAAATCTCCCAAAACAAACTGTCCATTGAGATTCCTATTTCAAATGGTTTTTTCATCCCCTGTCTCTCAGCTATTTGTACTGCATTGTCGACCGTTACTCCCAAATTCTTTTCGTAGTCTGTCATTTTGATCACGTTACCTTTTTTATCGTAGATACAGTGCTTCCTTATTGGGACTCGATTGTAAAGCGTTTGAAAGCTTATTTCTTTCAGTCTCCCGTTGAGATAGTATTCTTTGTATACCGCAGTATCATTTAGTAGGTCCTCATAATGTTCAATAATAAGTTTTGTGCTATCGCCTACGAAATAGCCTCTATATATTCTGAAGTTAAGGGAATCAATAAATAGCCTTTTACCATAACCTTCCGCGGCTCTTGTGACGCTATATTTTTCGAATTCAAATTCCTTGACCCAGAAAGTTTGTTTCAATGTGTCAGTCTTTTCAGTCTGTGAATCGCGTTTCCTTGTCTCACATGCTGAAAACAAATACGCCAGAATCAATAAGTATCTAAGTGTCTTAGTCATTTGTAACTTGCACACAACATTACTAATCCCCCAGAAAACCTGCGCCTTTTTCCTTTATATATGGAGAGCCTGTCTCTATTTATCGCAGCGTGAAACTGGATTTTACTTTTTGCGGCTTTCTTATTTCAATGCTAGCCATTCATGATTAAATATCCAAACGAGTGATTGAACCCCGATAATAACCGAGCTGTAAATAAAAAAGGCAAATAAGAATTGCAGGTGCCTCGTTAATTTTTTATCTTCACAATCTTTTCGCGAAAAGAGCCACGTTCATCTCAATTCTTTGAAAAATTCAGTCCCCCAAAAGACGGCTAAAGAACGGCAAATGGACGGCAAATTAACGGCAAGCTACTGGGTGGAGACTGGGAGACCACTGGGTGATCACTGGAGATCACTGGGTGATGAACGGATCACCAACGGATCGCGAACGAATCACTAACGGATCGGGAACGGCAACAAATAGGCTAAAATCAATACAAAATCTCTTCGGCAGTAGCTAGTTCATACATCTTCTCCAGCACTTGCTTACGCAGCTCGGGCATTTTTTTTTCAACTTTTTCCGATAAGCCCACCTGAAGGTTTGCAATATCCGCAACAGACATCACGAACAAATATATTTTCGGCAGCTTGCCGAAAAAAGACAAACTCTCCACCAGGTCTTTCAGTCCGATCTCATGTGTGCTCATGGCTTTCGGAAAATCTTTGGCAAACCTGGGCTCTATCAATCGAATGGTGCCGGGCGGATTTTTATCCAGCGTAGCGTCAATCATGATCACTACCGGATAGGATTCTAAATAATTCATCAGAAGAAAGCCTGCCGTGCCGCCATCGAGCAGATCTACATTGGGCGGCAAGCTCTCCTTCTCTTTTTCCAATCGCTGGATGAAATGAACACCCACACCTTCATCACTCATCAGGTAATTGCCCAAACCCAGTATCAGAATTTTGTTGTGGTCCATTTGTATTTCTAATTATAGAATATACTTATCTCAATTCTCCATCGCTTTGTCAGCCTGAGCCTCTCGAAGGCTACGTGATGATAACCGGTTTCGACAAGCTCAACCTGACAGAAACTACTGTGAGATAACTTAAGTTTATTTTTTCTCTCCGTGCTTTTGAAAAGTTTCTTCGTCAATAAATTTCCAGCCACCGGCCATCGATGAAAGTTCTCCTTGTCCTTCTACATAGTCGTGATAGAAAACCAGGTACACGTGCACCACGGCAAAGAGAATGAAAAACCACATGGCCCAATGGTGAATGGTGCGCATCATCAGGTCGCCACCACAAATGGGAGATACCCATGCAAATAAATTCGGAAGCCACCAGTTGCTGGTAGCAGCATACAAACCAATCCCGGTGAGGCATTGTAAGCCAAATGCCAGGAACGTGAGGAAGTAAATAAATCCCGCCAGGCGATTGTGGCCAATCGAATGATGATTGACTTTCGCTGTCATGAAGATGTCGGTTTTAATTACATCCATCATGTCTTTGAAATATTGCTTATTGGTAGGTATGAAATTCTTCCAGCTCGCATATTTATTTCCAACAAATCCCCAGTAGATGCGATAGAGGAAATTGAAAAAGAAAATGTAGGCAGCCATGAAGTGAATGAACCGCACAGTGCCAAACCAGTACACGGCACTTGCTTCTTTACCCGAAAGAATAGCGGGTGGATCGCCAATGATAAAACCGGTGCAGATCAGCGCCAGGATACAAAGTGCGTTGATCCAGTGATAGGCACGAACCGGTAGCTGCCACACAAATACCCTGCGCAGGAAATGTGCCTTTGAATGAATCGATGTTGCATTCATAGTATTTTACGTTTACAGAACTTTTACTTTGCTCACGTTATTGCCTTCTTCGTCATACAAGTGTACTGCACAGGCAAGGCATGGGTCAAACGAATGGATGGTGCGCAAAATTTCTACCGGCTTGTTGATGTCAGCAACAGGTGTATCGCGCAGGGCGGCTTCGTATGCTGACGGTTGTCCTTTTGCATCGCGGGGAGAAGCATTCCAGGTGGAGGGAACTACCAATTGATAATTGGCGATCTTCTGATTTTCAATTACAATCCAGTGCGCGAGTGCTCCGCGCGGTGCTTCGGTATGTCCAACTCCTTGCGTAGTCTTTGGCCATGTTTCAGGCGCAAACTTTTCAGTGTTCGCCATTTTGGTGTCACCATTTTTTATGTTGCCAAGAAGCTGGTCATAAAACTCAAGCGCCCACTGCGATACAAGAATAGTCTCCAATCCGCGTGCGGCAGTTCTTCCCAACGTTGAGAACAAAGCTGTAGCAGGGATGTTAAGTTTCTTCAAGGTGCTCTCCACCACTTCTTTGAAGTCGGGGCGTCCGCTGGCATAGCCAACCAAGACCCGTACCAGCGGGCCCACTTCCATCGCGTGGCCTCTCCAGCGCGGTGTCTTACAGTAGCTGTATTTATGTTCTACATTCAGGTGATCAACCGGGGGTATGGGGCCGTTGTATTTTACTTTTGTTTCACCTTTCCCGGGATGCAGTCACGTGTCATCTCCGCATGCATATTCATACAAGCTTTGCTTGATGCATCCTTGTACTTCATTACCCTTACTCACATCTACTTCATGAATGTACATGCGATATTTT
>CAZNCO010000515.1:0-3840 GCA_964571345.1 uncultured Ohtaekwangia sp. | reverse complement strand
CTGTGGATTTAGGCACGCCTTCGAATACAGCCTGGAAAGTTCTTGCATCGAGGTTCATTAAATCTTCGGTAACTGAATTTCCGAAAAGAATGCTGGAAGCTTTTACTGCTTCATCGAAATCCTGATTTGAATGAACACGAATGGTAATTTCCTTCGCTAATTCTGATTGAAGTAGTCTCTGGTGTGGTGCTTGTGAATGAGTTGCAATGATCGAGCTGATTTCTTCTTCACTCTTCAGCGTAAAGATTTTGATAAAGTTAGCTGCATCTTCATCGGACGTATTAAGCCAGTACTGGTAAAACCGGTAAGGCGATGTTCTATCCGGATCAAGCCATACGCTGCCTTGTTCTGTTTTTCCAAACTTTGTGCCGTCTGCTTTTTTGATAAGCTGAGTCGTTAGCGCAAATGCTTCGCCACTATCCATACGCCTGATCAATTCAGTGCCTGTAACAATATTTCCCCACTGATCAGAACCTCCCATTTGAAGTTTGCAGCCTTTGTTTTTGTAAAGCCAGTAAAAATCATATCCCTGCACTAATTGGTAAGTGAACTCAGTAAACGATAGGCCGGTTACCAATCTGTTTTGCACTGAATCTTTGGCCATCATGTAGCTCACGGAAATGTGCTTACCTACATCTCGTATGAAATCAAGAAATTTATACTCCTTAAACCAATCATAATTGTTCACCATTTCAGCACTGCTGGTGGAAGATGAAAAATCTAAAAACTTCTCCAGTTGTTTCTTTACGCAAGCCTCGTTATGACGAAGCACATCTTCTGAAAGCAAATTTCTTTCGGCTGATTTTCCGGAGGGATCACCCACCATGCCAGTAGCACCGCCCACTAACGCAAGGGGCTTGTGGCCAGCTCTTTGAAATTGCACCAACGTCATGATCTGCACCAGGTGCCCGATATGAAGCGAATCGGCTGTGGGGTCAAAGCCAATGTAGCCCGCAGTTTTTTCCTTCTTTAACAGTTCTTCTGTGCCCGGCATAATGTCGTGCAACATCCCTCTCCAACGCAATTCACTTACAAAATCCATACGTATTTCTAATAAAACCGCAAATATAAAGGTGGCGTCACAATTTAGCGCGCTATCTTTGACTTGTTTTTGAGAGGATAAAAACCTTTCCACATATGAATAAGAAGCTAGAGCTGGTATTACCGCCTGAAGAAGCGTTCAATGAGGCGCAATTCGCTGAAACAATTCAGAATCAACCTGAGATTCTTGCGTCAGGTTTGTTTCCTAAAATCCTAAAAAGATCGATTGATGCCCGTGGAAAAAAAGTGGTGGTAAGAGTGCAGGTTGAGCTGATAGACAAAAATGAGCCCACGCAGAGCAATTTTAGAAATGATTTTAAGGATGTCAGCAACAACGAGGAAGTCATTGTAGTTGGCGCTGGGCCGGCCGGTTTGTTTGCTGCTCTACGTTTGATTGAGCTGGGTCTTCGGCCCATTGTGCTGGAAAGAGGCAAAGAAGTTCAGTCGCGCAGACGCGATATCGCAGCCATTAACAAAGAGCATATTGTTAATCCCGATTCAAACTATTGTTTTGGCGAAGGAGGTGCAGGTACCTATTCAGACGGCAAGCTATACACGCGATCTACAAAGCGTGGAGATGTCAATCGTATCCTGGAAATACTAATTGCTCATGGCGCAAAAGAAGAGATAAGATATGACGCACATCCGCACATTGGCACCAATAAGCTTCCAAAAATTGTTGAGGAGTTGAGAGAAACAATCAGGAGAGCTGGGGGAGTAGTACTCTTTCAGCAACGAGTTACCGATATTCTTACTAACCATCGTGAAATCATCGGGGTGCAAACGGCCGATGGAGTCAATCACAAAGCATCTTGCGTGATCCTGTCAACCGGCCATTCGGCAAGAGACATTTTTTATTTGCTTCACAAGAAGAACATCGCCATTGAAGCCAAGCCATTTGCATTGGGAGTACGGGTTGAACATCCGCAGGCATTGATTGATGAAATTCAATATCACTGCATAGGTAAGCGCGATCCGTTTTTGCCGGCATCTTCGTATGCTCTTGTGCACCAGGAAAAAGTAAAGGGAGTTGAGCGTGGCGTGTTTTCATTTTGCATGTGCCCCGGTGGTTTTATTGTTCCTGCAGCAACCAGCCCGGGAGAAATCGTGGTAAATGGAATGAGTCCATCGCGCAGAGATTCAAAGTTTGCCAATTCAGGAATTGTGGTTGCTGTTGGCGAGAAGGATTTCTTGTCGTCATCCGCGGATGGCCCTCTTGCGGCATTGCAGTTTCAGCAACTAATCGAGCAAAATGCATGTAAGGTAGCAGGTGGAACGCAGACTGCACCGGCTCAGCGCCTAATGGATTTTCTTAACAATAAATCATCTTCCAGTTTGCTTGAAACTTCTTATCAACCCGGTCTTCTAAGCTGCAACTTGGGCGATGTGCTTCCCGAATTTATTGCTGAATCATTAAAGCAAGGCTTCAAAGAATTCGGAAAAAAGATGAAAGGTTATCTTACCAATGAGGCACAGATCATTGGGGTGGAGAGCCGGACATCTTCGCCCGTGAGGATTCCGAGAGACAAAGACTCACTTCAACATCCAAACATGATCGGGTTGTTTCCCTGTGGGGAGGGAGCTGGATACGCAGGCGGTATTGTGTCTGCAGCGATGGACGGTGAGCGATGTGCGGAAGCGGTGTTTAATTTTATAAAATCAAAATGAAGAAGACTGTTATAATTGGTGCGTCCAATAATCCATCAAGATACTCTTATTTAGCCGCAAGTCTTTTGAAAGAAAATGGTCATGAATTTGTGCCGGTAGGAGTGAAGCGGGGATTTGTTTTTGAACAACCAATACTAAACATCAACGAGCGGCCAAAAATTGAGAATGTTGATACTGTTACACTCTATGTCTCTCCACCGAATCAGAATGGTCTTGATGTTTATCTAGAGGAATTAAAACCAAAGAGGGTGATATTCAATCCCGGAACTGAAAATGGTAAGTTGGAGAGAGAACTGGAAGAAAATGGCATTGAAGTAGTTGAAGCATGTACACTGGTGATGCTTCGAACAAATCAATATTGAAATCTCGCGATGATAGGTCTGCTTTGATTCATTGCGCGTTCATTGTTGGTTCAATTTTCTTTCATGGCGGGTTCATGTAGCATTCGTCTGTTTTCGATACGCTGGCTATATAGCGAGTCAGCGTTAAATCTTCGCAACTTCTATTAAACTAAAAGGGTGGCTTTTATTGAAACCTCGAGCGTAGCTACCCCGCAGCTACACAAATCCTACTTAAAAGACCCATTAAATGATCATCGGATGAAGAGGATATCTTCAAAATTTATCAGTTCGCTTCATAAAATATTTTGAGGCGATTACTAGACTTTTTTTCTAGATTTTATGGGTAGATTTGAAAGATTGTATCGTCTTTTTAAAGGTTACAATTAATTAATTTTCTGAATTTAAGCCGTTACCCCCCGACCCGATGAGTTTTGAATTCGCTAAGACATTCTTAACAAGAACGTGCCTTGCTATTTTAATTTTTATTTCAGGTAATCTATTTGCTCAGGCCACTTTTGTAAAAGCTCTTCATGAGACATTATCTCAAAATCAAACCATTGTTGAATTTAGTCAAACTGTTAGTTTTTCTCCCGCCCCTTCAACTGTTGGCTGGATCATCACAGTAGGCGGTACTTCAGTTCCAGTGACAAGTGTTTCCCTTCTAACAAGTGAAACAGTGCTTGTCACTTTTGATGCGCATACTGCCCCAGGACATTCAGCATCCCAAAATTATGTTATGCCAGGGGATGCAGTCACTGTAAGTTATGATAATACGGGAACGCTTACATCC
>CAZNCO010000514.1:0-3860 GCA_964571345.1 uncultured Ohtaekwangia sp. | reverse complement strand
TCGCTACACCGATAAAAATGATTCAATCAATACCGTGAAATCTTCCTTTTCACATGTGCGGTTGATCATGTGCAGCCATTTGATGCGTAAACTCAAAATTTTTCAGACCCCGAAGAAGAATATGCGCATCAACCTGCGATCGAAAAAATAGATTCTGTTTCGTAATGTGTAACACGCGCTGGTGCAGCGTATATTCGAAAAAAAATACTCCTGGCAGGGCTTGGAGCGATGGACATAGGAACAAAATTATAGTATCTATTTTTAAGAAAACGTATGGAAACGAAACCTTCAAATGCTACCGATCACCTGGCCAATGAACGCACATTTCTCGCGTGGATCCGAACGAGCATAGCCATCATGGCCTTCGGTTTTGTAGTTGTAAAGTTTGCGCTCTTTGTGAAGCAGATTGCACTTGTAGTACAGGCAAAGACAGACTCATTACCCAGTCATGGATACTCCGCTATTTTAGGCGTGGTGCTGGTAGGCATTGGTGTTGTAATGGCCCTGCTTTCTTATTACCGGTATAAGCGAATAGAACGGAATCTTTTGTCTGGTAATTTTCACCCCTCCTCTAAACTTTCAACAGTATTCACCTTTGCAATTATCTTAGTGGGTATACTTTTGATTGTCTATCTTCTGCCCAATATTTGGTCATAGCTGACGGACTGAGTCAGCATTCGCATAACCGTTGTCATTTATTACCAATGACAATAATCTCACGCCTGTGTGACTGGAGTTACAGGCCATCCGAAGACTGCAGACGAATTTCGCATTGTCAAATTATTGTGTCATTTAATTTAATAATGCTATGAAAAAGTCATTTCTCTTAGGGTTTATGTTGATGGCTGTAGTGGCCTTCCTGCATGCGCAGGACAAGCAACAAGACCGCGATCAAATTCGCCTGCAGGACCACCTGATGTTAAAGGATGGAAAAATGTATCAGGTAAAAGATCAACAACAAATCGAATTGAAGGAGCAACTCAAATTGCAGAACGGAACAATCGTCAATCCGGATGGAAGTTTTCAAATGCAGAATCAAAAAATGATAAGGTTACAAAATGGTGAATGCCTGGACATGGAGGGTAACCGTTACGCTTCACAGGAAAGATACCGTCAGCATCTGCAAAACAGAACCCAGGCCATGGCACAGGAACACCTGATGTTACAAAACGGCAAATTGTATCGCATCCAAAACCAACAACGGGTTCAAGTACAGGAAAAGATAACGCTAAAGAACGGCACCACCGTTGATCCCACCGGAGGGGTGCAATTGCAGGATAGGAAACAGCTGCAGTTGAAAGATGGCGAATGTTTGGATATGGATGGAAACCGCTATCAAACACAAGAGCATTTTCGCGATCGTATGATGCAGCACAACATGGAGCGAATGAATAAAGAGCAACGGAAAGAAAAGATGAGTCGTCCGGAGAAAAAGGGAAGAAAGAATAACTAACGCGCTGCAGGAAGGATGCAATAGCGCAGCTTCTGTCACTACCGCGATATTGCATCCTCTTAAAGACTTCCAGGTTTTCAACATGCTTTGTTGAACTTGTAACGAATGAAATCGATCAAAACCATTTTACGGTTTCTCTCAATAACAGTGCTGCTGTTGCCAGGAAATGCCGTGGCACAATTGAGCAATCTTCAACCCTATGACTCAACTCTGGATAAGTCTGAGTGGCGGTTTGGCCTCCGGTACACAAGCGACTATTATTACATGGGGCGATCTGATACTGTTAAAGCACCCTACCTATCACCTTCTATAGGCTATTATCATAAGTCAGGGCTTTCTATTCGAGGGTCGTTCTCTTACCTGACAGAACAAGGTCAAAACAGAATTGATCTATATACCATTTCGGGAGGTTATGATTACTATGGCAAGAAATTAGGAGCAGGTGTTTCTGTACACGAATATTTTTTCAACAGTAGCAGCTACGTTACACAAGCTGAGATGACCACGTATGTAAATGCCTATGTTGGTTACGACTTTTCGGCTTTTATGCTCTACACAGATGCAGGCCTGGGGTTTAGTGATGGTGCAGATTTTTTTCTGAGTGCGGAAGTCAACCGAACATTTTATGCGGTGCAAAACAAGCTTAGGATTACACCCGCTGTGCTCATAAACGCAGGTTCGCAGAAATATTATAGCAAGTATTATACTGTGCGAAGCATGCAAGCGGGATACGGAAAAGGCAAAGGGCCGGGTGGAGGCGGCCAATCAACTACCACCTACACGCTGATGCAAATTTCACAGGCAGACAAGTTTGAGCTGCTCGATTATGAAGCGGATCTTCAAATTAGTTATAAGATTCAGAAAGTGCGCATTTACATTTCAGGCACATGGACTTTCCCCGTCAATCCTGCAACCGTTCTGACAGAAACAGGCTCCTATCAGGAAACCCTTCAAAATGGTTTTTATTGGACAACCGGAATACGATTAACACTCTAACAATGCACTCACAATTAAAACAACAAGATTATGGAAACAAATGGACAAACAGGAGTGACCATGCCACGAATTGGTGACAATGCACCTGAATTTAAAGCGGTCACCACACAAGGTGAAATAAACTTCCCCTCTGACTATAATGGAAAATGGATTATTCTCTTCAGCCATCCGGCAGATTTTACACCTGTATGCACTTCTGAATTTATGACGTTTGCAAAAATGGAACAGGAGTTCAGCGCACTTAATTGTCAATTGGTCGGCCTGTCCGTTGATGGATTGTATAGTCATATTGCATGGCTGCGAACAATCAAAGACAAAATCGAATATCATGGAATGAAAAACATGGAAGTTAAATTTCCATTGATCGAAGATATCACCATGAATGTGGCCAGAAAATATGGAATGATTCATCCAGGAGAAAGTTCTACCAAAGCGGTAAGAGCCGTGTTCTTCATCGATCCAAAGGGAGTCATTAGAGCCATCATCTATTATCCGTTGTCGCTGGGCAGAAATTTCGATGAACTCAAGCGCGCGTTGATTGCAATGCAAACAGCCGACAAACATGGCGTTGCCACACCGGCCGATTGGCGCCCAGGTGACGATGTAATCGTGCCTACGGCAGGCTCGTGTGGCGTGGCAAAGGAACGAATGGAAAAACCAGAAAAAGGAGTGAAGTGTTACGATTGGTTTTTCTGCACAAAGGAATTAGCAGAAGTGTAAGTGATTCCATAAATAAAGGGTTTTGAATGTAAAACAGAAGGGCATAGTAGAAGTGCCCTTCTTTTTTTGAAGGCCAACAAGGAACGAAAATGGGTTGTCTTTAAAGTACTTGATTCTACTTTTGATAGTCCCTATTTTGCAAGATGTATGATTTCAACACCACCATCGATACCAAGAAAAAGGTTGTGTTGGCTTTTCTGCTGGGGATAAGCTCCATTGTTATAGCGCTGATTGTTTCATATCTGGGGTTTCATAAAATGCTAACCGTAGTTGATGAATTGGCAGCACCCAATCAAAAACTAAAGACACTCCACAATCTTTATCAGCGGGTAACAGAACTCGACCATCGTCAGAGATTAGATGCGATTCAAAAACCCGGGAAGCCAGATCAGGACTTCTTAAGAGAATCTAATTCGCTTTTAACCATGGTTGATACACTCAGCAACATGGAATGGACGGACAAATTGCAGTTGAAACGGCTGAGAGAAATTCAAACCATCTTGCACCACCGTGATAGCCTTTTTATCAAATACCTTCAACTAAAATCCAATTCGCTTCGCAATAAAAGGCTTTCCAGAAAATTTGATACGTTGGCAAATATTCTATCAAAAAATACAACAACAACAGACACCAGCATTAGAACTACCCAGAAGAAAAAAACGGTTATTAATTATAGCAAAGACTCCACGAT
>CAZNCO010000513.1:0-3863 GCA_964571345.1 uncultured Ohtaekwangia sp. | reverse complement strand
ATCTCTTTAGGCGCAGAGTAAGCAGAAAACAAGCTGATAAAAAATGAATAGGCTTATCAAAAAACAGATTGCAATTCTTGCCTTATCGGCCGCAGTGTGCGTTTCTCTCCTTTTTTTGGGTGGCTGCAGCAAAAATGAAAGCCCCAACCCGTGCCTAAAACTGGCACCTACCAGCGCGGCTTTTACCATGCAGGAATTTTTTCCTGCCGCCAGCACGTGGAAATATTATGACACCGACACTTCGGCTAATTTGGACGTGCTTTTCACTGCCAACGATTCCTTGGCCGATTCCTATGAGTGGCACATTGGTGCAGGACTTTACACGGAGCGTAGCAAGTGGCTCAGCTTTCCCAGCCATCTGATCGGAACATCTATTCCCATCACGCTCATATTGAAAAAGAAACCCAACGCTGTTTGTTTTCCTCAGGACGATGGCATTGATACACTCACCCGGAAGCTCTACTTCATTGACCACTGCAACTCATTGGTGCAGGGCGATTTCCTCGGCTCAAACATTACGTCAAAATCAGACACATTTACCGTGAGCATAAAATTATGCCAAGCTACAAGCTTACAAGATAATGACCTAATCTATGTTTCCAATTTATATAGAGGATGCGCAGCCTATAACAATGTAAATGCAATAGGGTATCGACAAATAATTCCAGGAACATATGACTCTAACTGTCAAGGTGCCGATGGCCTTTTCAAAATTGCGTCTGGCAAAGACAGTATTTCAATTGACTATTTTATTTACGATGCCAACTTCCAGAATCGAACGGAGTATCATTTCAAAGGCAAACGAAAAAAATAATTTCTAGCCGTGTCAGGTGTTATCACAACTTAGCATTCAAATATAAAAAACTTTATAACGGGTTGCTCACGCAACCCTTATCCCCTTAGCTTGACGGCTATGGTGTTATCACCTGACACCAGCCCATTTTTGTCCGTGGTGGGTGATATCACCTCATTGGGATCGTAGTTCTAGCCGTGTCAGGTGTTATCACCTGACACCAACTAATTATTGGTAGTGTCATTTCGTTGGTTCCTTTATTCTAGCCGTGTCAGGTGTATCACCTGACTTTAAATTAGTTGGTAAATTCCTTTTGGTTTCTTACTTTGATTGGGTCAATGCGTGAAAACAAGAATGTTTTATACATGCAACAGCAGATTTTATTTATTGAGCTAGAAATGAATTTGGCTTCTTGTTTATTACAAGGGATGAAAAATGGGTGTCAGGTGATAACACCTGACAAGGCAGAAAAGCTTACTTTATATATGATACAGATCGAAAAGAGAATGAGGAATAGAAAGGGCGAGTGGATAAACTAGAAAAAAATGATGAAGATAAAATTATACTTCCCGTTACTGCTTTTGCTTGTCATATCCATCTGCGCTTGTAAGGCACAAGAGCAAGAAAGTGACTCTGTTACTTATGAATATGCGATACTTTCTTTTGCGCGGGGTTTTGTGGGTAGTCCATGGGTTGAAGTGTTTTACGAAAACGGTAAAACAGAAAAAATTATTGAAGGTGTGACGAATTATCCGTTGCAATCTCAATACAGGTTGGGCGTGATCAATGGTTTTAAATACATGGATAAATTGAAGTTCGAATTTGTAACAGATTTCATTGACAGCCAATATCTCTTTAGGCGCAGAGTAAGCAGAAAACAAGCTGATAAAAAATGAATAGGCTTTAGCCGTGTCAGGTGTTATCACCTGACCCCAGCTCATTTGCCTATGGTGGGTGTTGTCACCTCATTGGTATTTGAAGTTGGTAAATTCCTTTTGGCTTCTTACTTTGATCATAGCAATCGGTGAAAACACGAATGTTTTTTTGCAAAGATTTTATTTATTGAGATGGAAATGATTTTGGCTTCTGGTTTATTACGCTGGATAAAAAGTAAAGTTCGGCAAGGCACTCGTACTGTTCAAACGAGCGCCAACTTGTCATAAAAAAATATATGCTATATTGAGTAACGCGAAATGTTGTGGTCAATGGCTATAAAAAATATTCGGACTAAAACGATATTTTCAATGAATTCTAAATCAATAATACTTTTTGTTTTCGGGCTTACTTTCTCTGGCTTTACGCAAGGGCAGACGGTTCCATTTAATCCCGATACGTATTTGAATAAAGAGTTTTATTTTTCTGAATTGCGAACTTTGGACAATCAAAGGATAAGTAGTAGTGACTTGAAGGGTAAGCCTTCACTAATTAATTTTTGGTTTACGGGTTGTAAACCATGCATAGAAGAAATGCCAATACTCAATAAACTGAAAAGTAGATTTCTTGACTCGATAAATTTTATAGCAATAACTTATGAGCCAAAAGGAAAAGCAACTAAGTTCTTTGAGAAGCATCAATTTGACTTTACTCAAATTGTCAATGCAAAAGAATTTACTGACAAACTGGGAATGAAAGCCTATCCAGTCAATATTTTCCTCGACAAAAATGCTACAGTAACAAAGATTGAAATTGGAATGCCATATATTTTAGATGGAAACGGTAATCCGCTCATAAGGGACGGACGAGAATTCCAAGGGTTGCTGACAAAGTTATTGTCTAAATAAAAAGGACGGCAGAAAATCAATGCCCTGCCATTTCTATCGATTAGAAATTTCAGGTCCAGCCAGATTTTACCAGGTGGAGGTAAAGATTAGAATTCCATAAGTGACCTCTTACTGATAATCGACTTTATTTAAATACCATTCACCTTTTAACCTTTTGGACATTTCAAAATTACCTGATACCATTGCTAAATGTTCGACTTCAAGTTAAAAGTATTCTACCGTGCAGCAAAACGTTTGAATTTCACGAAGGCTGCCGAAGAATTGTTCATCAGCCAGCCTGCCGTAACCAAGCATATTCATGAAATTGAACAGTTTTATAAGGTCAAACTTTTTCAAAGAAACGGCACGAAGATAAAATTAACGCAGGCAGGTCTTATTTTATTCAAACATGTTGAAGAGCTTTTTAGAATTCATCGAGAGATCGACTTTGATTTAACGGCATTAACGGAAAACATCAGAGGTACTATACGACTTGGCGCGAGTACTACGGTGGCTCAATATATACTGCCAAAATACCTGGCGAAATTCAAACAAAAATACCCGGACATTAAAATTGAATTAGCAACCAAAAACACAGAACATATTGAACAGCTACTCGAGGAAGACAAAATTGATCTCGGTATAATTGAAGGACACTCTAAAAGGCAACACCTGAAGTATATCCCCTTAACCAAAGACGAACTTGTGTTATGTACAGGTATCGATAACCCACTCGTAGGGATGTCTACTATTACCTTGAAAAACCTTTTGCAGTTGCCCGTGGTTATAAGGGAACAAGGTTCAGGGTCACTAGAAGTTATCGCGGCTGCTTTAAAGAAAGCTGGGATCAAGCTTACCCAGTTAAATGTGGAACTTGTTTTGGAAAGTACAGAGAGTATAAAGAATTATTTACTGTCATCTAACTCATTTGCGTTTCTGTCCGTCCATTCCATTGTGAAAGAACTAAAAAATAAGGAGCTACGGATTGTAGATATTAAAGATTTCACTGCTGAACGATTCTTCTACTTCATAACGCCACAAGGTAACAACTCGCAGGCTCAGAAATCATTTTTAAAATTTATGAGTTCTGCGGATCATCATTTTCAATAACCTGTGGTTATAGAGCATCAATAATCTTTATTGGAATGGGAAAGTGTTCTGGAATAGCTTTGCGTGAAATGAAAACAGATCCAAAAAGAAATAGAAAAGGTGAGGAGTTGATGATCCAAAAAATAAGTAACCTCCAAAAGTGGGCGTTGTTATTGGTGGCCTTAACATGCTTTTCATCTGTTAGTTTGCTCTATGTCTAC
>CAZNCO010000512.1:0-3864 GCA_964571345.1 uncultured Ohtaekwangia sp. | reverse complement strand
ATAGATCAGATGGCGAAGTCATTAAGGGTAACAGAAATTGAGGGAAGCTTCGCCGCATTTCTTGCAATGCGCTTGCAATGTTCTTGCAAGGCTGGTGCTACTGGCATGCTATGGGCTTCGGACTGGCATGCTATCGGCTTCGGTCGGCTGGCTATGTTCTTCGGTCGGCTGGCTATAACGGGGCTACCGGGTGCGATCTTCGCAACTTGCACGTCATCTAAAAACGGGTTTTAATGGAACCCCGGAGGAAGCCACTCCGCAGCTACATTAATCCTGCCAGCCAGCCAATTCAAACCGAATCGCAAGCCTTTTGGATAATCATCTCATAGCACCTTTGATTTACCCGTTCATTTCCGAAAAGAGTTTGTAAGATGGTTTTCAAAAAGATCACTTAATGCTTCTTCCAGGATTATTCAGAATTGGTTTTTGAATAAACTCACTTATTTTCACCGAAATTTTGGAAATGGAGAACAAGTCGCTCAAATCCCTCCTCAGCGTGCCTGTAGTAGTGGCTGCACTGGGTTATTTTGTTGACATCTACGATCTGTTGCTGTTTAGCATTGTGCGCAGACCCAGCCTTGCAGGGCTTGGCATACCCGAAGAGCAACTTTTCGATAAAGGAGAATTTTTGCTGCAAGTACAAATGACCGGCCTCCTCGTGGGCGGCATCATCTGGGGGGTGATGGGTGACAAGAAAGGAAGACTCTCCGTTTTGTTTGGATCCATTCTGCTTTATTCTATTTCAAACATAGCTAATGGTTTTGTCACCAATATTGAACAGTATGCAATCCTTCGATTCATTGCCGGTGTTGGGTTAGCTGGCGAATTAGGTGCCGGTATTACATTGGTTTCAGAAATTCTCTCAGCACGCATGCGCGGATACGGAACGATGCTTGTCGCAACAGTTGGATTGCTCGGTGCAGTAGTTGCCAACTTTGTTGCCAAGAAATTTGACTGGCAAGTTGCTTACTTTATCGGGGGTGGCTTAGGCCTTTTACTTCTGATAGCACGCGTGAGTGTTTTTGAATCAGGAATTTTTCTTGAGCTAAAGAAAAAAGAAGAACATGTATCGCGTGGCGATTTCTTCATGCTGTTCAATAAGAAATCTCGACTCATCAAATTTCTGGGTTGTATTTTGATTGGTCTTCCTATTTGGTACACCATCGGTGTGTTGATTACATTTTCACCTGAGTTTGCGAAACAACTAGGCGTGTCTGACAAAATTATCGCGGGTGATTCTGTGATGTACAGTTATATTGGATTGACCGTGGGTGGATTATTGAGTGGCCTGATCAGCCAGGCCATACGCTCACGAAGAAAAGTAGTTTTTGCATTTGTGCTTATCACCCTTGTAGTAGTTCTTCACTACCTATACTTGCCCTTTCAATCCAGTACTTACTTCTACGTTGCTTGCTTTTTGGTGGGCGTTGGCACCGGGTATTGGGCGCTTTTTGTCACAATCGCTGCAGAACAATTTGGCACCAACATTCGCAGCACAGCCGCTACTACAGTTCCCAATTTCATTCGCGGCACGGTAGTGCCTATTACACTTTCATTCAAATATCTCAGAGGCAGCATGGGTATCATTTCTGGCGCGCTTGTGGTAGGTCTCATTACCATCGCCATCGCTTTAATTTCACTGCGTTTCATTGACGAGACATACGGCCGCGATCTCAATTTTGTTGAAAAAGACTAAATCCCTGTTTGCGATTTTTACGACAGGTGTATGCTTATTTCACAAGTTTGGTAGTCAGCAGATTGCAAGAAGATAGTATATTTACCCGTTGTAATAGATGGCCGTTCCTCGACACTATATTTACAATGTTCTCTGCATTGCGTTGCTCGTCTTGCCGATAGGTCTATTCGCACAAAATCAAAAGAAAATTGACAGCCTGAAGAAAACGCTTGCAAAAACTGCATCAGGTGCTGCCAAGTATGGGCTGTTGAGTGATCTCGCCTGGGAGTATCGTTTTGCGTATCCTGACAGTACGGTTATTTACGGCAAGAAGGCATATGCACTTGGCAAGATGATCAACCTGCCAACAGATCTTGCGCGCTCGCTCAATTTCATGGGTGTTGCCTATAACTATAAGGGCGACCGATTAAAAGCCTACGAATCGTACTCGGAAGCGCTAAAAGTAAGCATGCTGCAAAATGATTCGATTCAAGTTGCTCACAGCAACAACAACATCGGGCGTCTTCTTTTTGAGCAAGGGTTGCTTTCAAAATCCTACGACTACTACCTGAAAGCATCGGCCATTTTCAAAGCGAAGAACGATGACTATGGCCTTGCCTACACGCTGCAAAGTATTGGCAATCTTGAAATCGCTCAAAAAGATTTTTCAAAAGCAGAGCAAAACTATAAAGAAGCGTTAGCCATCCGCCTCAAGCAAAAAGAAGAGCGCGCCATTTTGGGCGCATATATTCTCCTGAGTCGTCTTTACCATGAGAAAAAAGACTATGAAAAGTCGAACGTGGCGTTGCTAAAAGCAGACTCGGCAGGCCAGCGCATTCATGACGAAATTAATCTTGCGGAGATCCGCACATTGCTCGCCAAAAATTATTTGGCGCAAGATCGTGTGGCAGAGGCTGAAGAAGCAGCCACCTCCGGTGCCGAGGTAATCAGGCGTTTCAAATCTATTCGCGTAATGCCTGAAACATTTTTAATACTTGGTAAAATAAAAGTAAGGCAAGGCGATTACATGATGGCGGAGTCATATCTGAAAATGTCTCTCGACATCTCAATGAAAATAAAAGACCTGCAGGATCAAATGCAGGCCTATGAACAGCTGTGGAAGCTGGCTGAACTGAAAAAGCAAAAAGAGAAAGCCATTCAGTATATGAATGAATACTTGTTGCGCAAGGATTCAATTAAAGATCTTGATCTGACCCGGCAGGTGGAACGGTTGCAGTTCTTAGTTCAGATTGAGCAAAAAGAAAAGGAAAACGAATTACTAAAGCTGCGTGAAGCACAGCAAGCCTCGGTGATTGCAGCGCAGCGTGCTCAGAACATCTTACTTTTTATTGTGGTGGCATTGGCATTCACCCTGGCGGGAATTTTCTGGCTCAATAGTAAGCGAAGAAGAAGAACAAGCGAACATCTCGAGGCCAAAAACAAGTTTATCGAAATACAGCGTCATCAAATTGAAAAACGAAACCAGGAGTTATCAAAACAAAATCAAAAACTGGAAGATCTCAATCATGAGAAAGACATGCTCATGAACATTGTAGCGCATGACCTGAAATCTCCGCTCAATAGAATTATCGGCCTAATCAACATCACCAATATGGAAGGGCCTTTGCTCCCTTCACAACAACAGTATTTGGGATTAATGAAAGATGTGGCGCAATCAAATCTCGATTTGATCAAGGACTTACTTGACGTGAATGCTCTTGATGTTGAAAAAGAACTGGCCCATTCATCCAATGTGGATATCGGAAAATTATTAGAAGAGCGTATTGCTAACTTTCAGTTTGCGGCCGCTGGCAAAGAAATTCAGTTAAGCCTCCATCATAAACTGGATATCATTGTATTGAGTAACGCAGGCTACCTTAGCCGAATTGCAGATAACCTGATCTCCAATGCCATTAAGTTTTCAAAGCGCGGAACAAAAGTTCAAGTGACACTACTGTATGAAAATGGGTCTATGATTTTAAAAGTAAAGGATCAGGGGCCGGGATTCTCTGCACAGGACAAAGAATTGATCTTTCAACGCTTCAAAAAATTGAGTGCACGCCCCACTGCTGGCGAAAGCTCTAATGGGTTAGGCCTGGCCATCGTAAAAACGTTGGTGGACCGAATGCATGGAGAAATCGGACTTCTTACTGAAGAAGGAAAAGGAAGTGAGTTCATCATCACTATCC
>CAZNCO010000511.1:0-3872 GCA_964571345.1 uncultured Ohtaekwangia sp. | reverse complement strand
TTAGTATTGTTCGCAGACTCCTCAAAAGATGGTCAAATTGGTGAGGCCAGAATTCTATTGGTGCCGTATGCGTCACGACAATATTAAGGTTCCCAATGCCATCACCGGCAACCTTTAGATTCGAAGCATCAATATAATCAATAGTAATAATAGTAACTTTTGTGGGTAAGTGGTCAACCGTTTCGGTTGTCCATCTTATCCACAAAAAAGCAGCCGGAGCACTATGCCGCCAACTAAGCGTGTGGCTTATCGGACGATTCAGTCCGGCTGCTTGCTTTTGATCGTGAGCAGGGATCAAATAGATATTCAAGGCTAGCAGGCCTATTATTAAGGTTTCGATCCATCACTCACTTGTTTAATTACCTAAATAAAAAGTTATGGAAAACGCTGAGCAAAATCAAGTTCCACCTCACACCTGGATACTGGGCGTGGATGTGTCCAAGCAAAGTATCGATGCCTGTTTGGTACGATGTTCCGATGGCATGTTGTCCGAACGTAAATTTCACAACAACCTTTCCGGCTTTCGCCACCTGAAAAGATGGTGCAAAGAATTCCAATGCGAATGTGATTCTTCTACGCTCTGTTGCATGGAGCATACCGGATTGTACACACGTCTGTTGGTGCAGTACCTGCTGGCTCGCGATGTTCACGTATGGCAGGAGAGCTCTTTGCAAATCAAGCGATGCCAGGGACTCATTCGCGGCAAGAACGACAAGATCGATGCGCAGCGGATCGCACGCTATGCGCACCTCTACCACAACAAAGCCCGCATCATGCAGCTTTCTGTGCTTACGTTGGATAAACTAAAAGATCTGCAGGCCAACAGGAAGCGGCTCATGAAAGCTCTTCATGGCCTGCGTACCAGCATAACAGAATTAAAACCCTTTGATCCTTCCATCGGCAAAGTACTTGAACGTACCAACCGCGAAGCCATCCGGGGCCTTGAAAAAAGCCTTGACAAAGTAGACGAACAAATCCTGGCCTTCATCAGTGGTGATGAAGCGCTGAAACGAAAATATGATCTCATGCTTTCTGTAAAAGGGGTTGGAAAAGTATTAGCCACCATGCTATTAGTTTACACCCATGGCTTCGATCGGTTAGCAGACAGCAGAAAACTTGCTTGCTACAGCGGTGTTGCACCGTTTGTTTATGAAAGCGGAACATCCATCAAGGGAAAGACAGGCGTCTCAAAGTTTGCCAACAACGAACTAAAACATGTCTTGCACATGGCTGCCATCAGCAGTGTGCAACACAATTCAGACTTACACGAATACTATCAACGCAAAGTGATGGAAGGAAAGAATAAGATGTCGGTGATCAACGCTGTAAGAAACAAATTGCTCCATCGCATAGTAGCTGTAGTAAAGCGAGGAACTCCTTACGAATTGCAGCAGAAAAAATAACCTTATCGGAGACTTGTTTTAATCATAGATATCGTCCAGCAGTCCTTCATTGAAATTAAAACCTTCATCTTTCCAAAACTGAAGCCTTCACTCCAGTTTATCCTGTCGATCGAAACAGCTCCACCAATCAAAGAGGATTTGTTTATTCTCAACTTTCAAAACGGAGTAGCCTTTTAGAAAAGTAATATTCCTTATTACGGTGTTCTGAAAATAAGAAGGGTTGTCATGATTTCCCCTGATTACTTATAACCTATTCCTGTGAGACTTAAGAAATAAATTGATGAGTTTAAATTCTTTCTCTTCGTCTTTTGAAAATCCCGCCACAAAATCTCCCACCTGGATTAATGTTGAGCCCTTAATATTATAGATACCCAACTTAGAAACTAACTTGCTGAACAGCTCGTGTACGTCACCAATAAAGTATAACACAGTTTATGGAATTTGGATTTCTTTATCGCACTCTACAAGTTGAAAGGCAAAACCTCTGTATTATGAACGGGAAATGCGAGCATTATATCTCTAAAATATCGTATTGCCGTTGATACTGGTTGATCACCATTTTCCAAATATTGTTTTGCAAACCTCATTACCTGCCCATGTGTAAAGATGACCACTGTGGAGTGAGGCAACTCTCTTAATTTTTGAATGGAGTCCGTAACCCTCAGTGCGAACTGATTAAATGATTCGGCTCCTGGGCCGTGAACGAAAGAGGGGTCACAATTATTCCAATATTCTTTGACCAGAGGTTGCCTATCCAAAGCAGTTGTATTCTGGCAGACCAGCGGAGAGAGGAACGTGAATTCGTGCAGTGGCCAGATTTCCACTGGAGTTTCTGGAAATTTACCAATGAAAGGAGCTGCAGTTTGCTGTGTTCGGGTGTGTCTCGTTACGATTATCAAATCAGGAATATCTGAAATTCTATTTGGCAGTGCGAGCGCTTCTTCTTTTCCTTTTTCTGTTAGGCCTATGGTTGCCGGGTCACTGGTTTTATATCCTGCGTTAGCCTCACTTTCACCGTGCCTTATTAAAATGAGATTCAATTGATACAATTATTTGTCTTCGTTGCACATGCGTTCCCATTCTATCGGAGACGGCTCACAATCATAATCACTATCATCATTCTCGTGCAGATAATTTAGGATTTGTTCGTAGGTCAAATTACTTCCTCTTAATTGTGCTGCATGATAATGCGCACGTGCCATAGCCTCTAACTTGATTTTATGGTTTGCTTTAGCAGCTTCATATTGCTTTTGTTCTTCGATAACATCTCTTTTCATGAGGGAGGAATTAAATTAGAATAGAGTATTGACTAGTAAGATAATACAATCAAGCTTCATTTTTATCCCTCCAAGCATCATCATTGAAATCACTAAAAACTTCTTGCCATGCAATATCATGAGCACCTGCTAATCCAAGGGAAGGAAAGTGAGCATCAAACTCTTGATCATATTTCCTTTTACACAGCATAATTAATTCCTCTATCGTTTCCCCAGACAAAAGCTTTTCCTTTGTAGATGGCGACAAATCAACCAGCAACCTATAAACCGTCTCGGTAATAACAGGAAGGATGCTTGACTTGTATTCTTCGGGGTCTTCTATATTAACCATTGTAAGGACCTTTGAGACCTGGTTCTTGCTTGAACAACTTAAAACCCATGTTTTCCGCTTTACCGTTATCGTACATCTGGATACTATTAATGTCGATAAATGTATCGGATATTTCAATGGTATCATCCTCTGCGGTCAAGTCACTATCAAATACCAAAAAGTTGGTCACTTTAACTCCGTCAAAGGGATGACCAGAAGGCCTTACCACTAAATAGTAATCTCCAGAAAAATTTGTTCTACTCGAACCAAAATCCCCGAAATCAAAATTGTGCCTGATATCTTCCGGTATGGCGCTACAACGGTATATATTAAATACATTGTTTAACTTTCGGTCTGAGAAATCAGCTTGCGATAAAATTCTGTCAATCCCTCTCAATAGTGTCATTGGACGAAATGTATTTGAATTACTTTTGTTAAGTAGCGCTGATTGAATAAAGGGTACATTTACAGCTTCCTTTCCTGGGTCAAATTCCGATCTCAAACAGTAGCTTGAATAAATTTGTATTTCATCAAATGCTGAGTCTAACTGACCTAGATGAAACCGAGTCACTTCGATTTCCTCATTGTCGTTAAATTGGATATCCTCAACGACTAAAAGAAAGCGGATCGCTGGCACATGGTCAGAATAAACATAATCAAAAGAAAGGTAAAGCCACTCTGAACAAAAGCCGGGATCTCCGAGCCCCAGTAACGATGAGATCGTGTAATAAAGCTCCGCAGTAATAAATTTTCCAAGTGAATGATCAGTAACTGCAAAATTGAAAGAGTCTCTTTTCATATATTTTTTTACACCAATATACGAATGACTGTTATAGTCCACAAATCTAAAATACACATATAAATAGCTTGCCTCTTGTGAAA
>CAZNCO010000510.1:0-3873 GCA_964571345.1 uncultured Ohtaekwangia sp. | reverse complement strand
TGGATTGTTATTTCGTGGGTAAAGAAAGAAAGGATTATCGCAACCCAGCTTATGACTTGATGATCTATCAACGCTATGAAGTGGAGCGCATCGCACATAAAGCATTTCAGGCTGCGCGCACACGTAAGAAAAAAGTAACCAGCGTTGACAAAGCCAATGTGTTGGAAAGCTCACGCTTGTGGAGAGAAGTCGTTCAGGAAATCGGCAAACAATATCCTGACATAACGCTAGAACATCAGTTTGTAGATGCTGCGGCAATGAAGCTGATTCAAAACCCGAGAAGCTTCGATGTTGTACTCACGGGAAATTTATTCGGTGACATCCTCACAGACGAAGCATCGCAGATTGCAGGCTCGATGGGAATGTTAGCCTCAGCTTCCGTTGGCGATAAAGTTGGTTTGTATGAGCCCATTCACGGAAGTGCACATGACATTACCGGAAAGGGCATCGCCAATCCGTTGGCTTCTATCTTGTCAGCTGCTTTGTTGCTCGATATTTCATTTGGCATGAAGCAAGAATCGGAAGCGGTGATTAAAGCAGTGGAATCTGTTTTAAAACAAGGTTTCCGCACGGGAGACATTGCCGATGCGACAACTGACAAAACAAAGATTTTGAATACAAGTGCAATGGGAAGTGAAGTAGTTAAAAATATTAAAAAGTAGAATTCACCTTAACCAAAAAGTTATGGCCCAGAAAATACAGGTTTTCGACACTACTCTTCGCGATGGCGAGCAAGTACCCGGCTGTCAATTAAAGACAGAAGAAAAAATCGTAGTTGCAAAAGAGCTGGAGGCACTCGGTGTGGATGTGATTGAAGCCGGCTTCCCGATTTCAAGTCCTGGCGATTTTCTTTCTGTAGTGGAAGTTTCCAAAGCGGTGAGCAACGCAACTATCTGTGCCCTCACACGCTCTAAGAAAGATGACATTGATGTAGCGGCTGAAGCCTTGCACCATGCCAAGCGAGGAAGAATTCACACGGGTATTGGCTCAAGTGACGTTCACATCAAACATAAATTCAAATCCTCCCGTGAGCAAGTTTTGGAGCAGGCTGTTTGGGCAGTGAAATACGCAAAGAGTAAAGGCGTAGAAGTAGAGTTCTTTGCAGAAGATGCGGGCCGTGCCGACTTGGCCTTTCTTGCCCAGATGACAGAAGCCGTGATTGCGGCTGGTGCCGATGTAGTAAACATTCCTGACACAACAGGATATTGCTTGCCGCATCTTTATGGAAAGCGTATCGCCTATCTTTTTGAAAATGTAAAAAACATTGATAAAGCAATTATCTCTGTGCATTGTCATAATGATTTAGGTTTGGCTACAGCGAATACTATTTCAGGTGTGATGAACGGAGCACGCCAGGTGGAAGTAACGATTAACGGCATTGGCGAACGTGCGGGAAATACTTCACTTGAAGAAGTAGCCATGATTTTTGAAGTGCACAAAGACCTGGATTTTGTGACTGGAATTAAGCCGGAGAAAATCTATGGTATCAGCAAATTAGTTTCAGGTTTGATGCGTATGCCAGTACAAGCCAACAAAGCCATTGTGGGCGCGAATGCATTTGCACATTCTTCGGGTATCCACCAGGATGGCTTCTTGAAGCATGCTGAAAACTATGAGATCATCAATCCTTCAACGGTAGGTGTTCCCTCCTCTTCGATTGTGCTTACGGCCAGAAGTGGTCGCGCAGCATTGAAGCACCGCATGGAACTACTCGGCCATAAATATGAAGGCGAAGAGCTCAACAACCTTTATGAAAATTTCCTCATCGTGGCTGACGAACGAAAAGAGGTAAAAGATGAAGACCTAATGGTATTAGCAGCAAACCTGCCCGTACTCGAGAGATAACTCTTACTACTACTTAAAAGTGCCTTAATGGTGAAATGTCATCGCTAAGGCATTTTCTTTCTCTTCACCTTCCGCTTACGCTAATTTCCGATGCGGATTTTGTATTGCTGACCTCTACTAAATGATCTACATTCGCGAATTAACTTTTACGAATGGAAATTTTCGAAATTCTCAGAAAGGAGATCCTCGACTTCTTCTCTATCCAGGGAGTAATAGACTTACTAAAATCGGGCGACTATTCCAGTCTAAAAACATGGAGCGGTATCACCACTGTCTTGTCTCCGCTCATTCCCTTTATTGTGGTGGTGGAAATGGCGATGGCTTTTGCACACAGCAAATTAAAACTCGCTGAATACAAAATTCCATTCTTCATTTACGTTTTCAACCGGGTTGCTGGGAGGTATATTTCCTTTGGCATAGTTGCCTTCTGTATCGGTGTGTTCGAGCCGCTGGCAATATTAAAAACCTCGCTCACATGGTATTGGTTCATCTATGGCTACATCGTATGGGAGTTTGCACATTTCATCTATCATTATGCAGCGCACAAGGTGAGACTCTTTTGGTGCCTGCATAGCACACATCACGCACCCATGCAAATGAATCTCTCCGTTACCTATGCCCATTTCATTTTAGAAGCGCCTTATGCAGATTTCATCCGAACTTCTATTTTCATGCTTTTTGGCGTAAGCCCGGTCATGCTTTTCGCGATTATGTTTATTGACGGCACGTGGGGCGGATTTATACACGTAGGCGAAAACTTTATGAAAGACGCACGCTTCGGCTTTTTCGGAAAATGGATTCTTACACCTTCGCATCACCGCGTACATCATGCGCGCAATCCTATTTACATGGATACCAACTTCTGCAATCTGCTTAATATCTGGGATCGCGTGTTTAAAACGTATCAGCCCGAACAATCACATATTGCCATTGAATATGGAATTACCCGAGAGATAAATCCTAAAAATTTCTGGGATGTTTACTTTGGTGAATTCTACTATCTCGCCAAAGATATTGCAAATGCTCCGGGGGTGATCAATAAATTCTTATACCTGGTTATGCCACCTGGATGGAGCCATACGGGGGATCACAAAACAGCCACTGTCGTTCGCCAACAACACATGCCTCGAAAAAAAGGAACAGCGTAAAAGCTTTCAACCTACGCATCCCTTACAATAGTCTCTCACCCGCTTCCTTCCAATTATTTAACCGCTCAAACTGATTGAACTGCAGATTGTGTGGTGCCGTAAATAGGAACTTATGCCCGTTAAAACCTTCGAGGTTGTGCGGCAAATCATCAATCATAAAATCTCCGTGAACAATACTCTTTTTGCCACAGAATACAACTTGCTTCCAATGCAGGAAGGGAAAATGCTCTTTCAACCATTCGAGTTTTTCAGTGAGTGAGTTGGGAAACTCCATGGCAGATGACACGATGAAGAGCTCATATTTATCATTCAGTTTTTTCAAGACCTCCTGCGCATTCTCTTTCACTTCCATGGTACGAAAAAATTTCTCACGGAAGGTAAAACTGTAAACTGCCTCGTGATTATCCGGCCAGCCTGTTCCCTCTGTTTTGTAATTCAAGGAATCGCGCTCTACGCGCACACCAAATTCTTTTTCATAATGATTGATGAATTGCCCGGTAGCGTCCGCCAATACATCGTCCATGTCTACAATCAATCTATGCATAGATGTCAAAAGTAAAACTTGGTGAGCCCGCTCGCAATAAAACATCTATCAATTGGCTAAATTTTTAACTGTAGATGGCGCTCATATACTTATATCCATTTTGTTTACATTGGCTCCTCATGAGACTAACAAAGATTTTTATTGCCATTATTTTCGTTCTGCTGTTCACCCTTCTCACTCAGGTTGGTGGAATCATATTGCTAATTTCAATGCTGACTTTTAAGTTTATTTATAAAAAAATGAGAAATGCATGGACGCGAGCCTTAACAAAGTTTTTATCGTTTTCGTTACTATATCTGATTATCTCGTTTACAATCGTGCCATTTTATGCAAGGC
>CAZNCO010000509.1:0-3874 GCA_964571345.1 uncultured Ohtaekwangia sp. | reverse complement strand
CTGCTATCACGTTGGTTGCTGACCAGGCAGCGATTACAAACAATGTTCATTGGACAACTTTTTTGAATCAGGATACGGACGTGTACAATGGTCCTGAGAAGCTGGCAGTAAAATTTAATTACCCGGTGATTTTCATGAACATCAAACGACTCAAGCGAGGTTATTATGATGTAACGCCTGAATTGTTGTTTGAAAACCCGGCAACCACTAAGCCTGGAGAAATCCTCGAAGCATTTACGCGCAGATTGGAGGTTGAAATCAAACGTGACCCGGTGATCTGGCTATGGTCGCATAAAAGATGGAAGCGCAGCCACAAGCGTCCTAAGAGGGAGGGAGATGTTTCTTTGTGAGAGCAGGACGCGAGAATCTGTTGTTGATCAGATGATCGTTAATGTCTCCTAAAAATTTCACGGATGAAATAAAATACGAAAATTATGCAAAGCGGAAGCATGATTAATTTATTCGCTGGAAGTCGACCTATCCATTCACCTCGGTCCATTTGATTTGTAGATAACATCACATAAATCGTAAACAGACAAGCGCAAAGCAAAACTATGTTTAAAAATAGTGTAGCAATTTTTCTAACTCTATCGAACATGGTACAGCAATAAGTTAGGGGTTGTGCATTTGAAATGATGACGACACTAATACAAAAACATCATCAATGCGTTATCCGACCCTGGTTCAATACCAGCAGCCTTTATCTTGCTAACAAACGATTTAAGGTTTAATTTTTCATTCAACTCATTCAATGGTTTCCCATCTTCATTCAGCAGTGTACCGCCAATTCGCTGCCGACAGTAATTTGCAACATCCAGCATCGCATTATAAATATTTACAGGGTCTGCGCTTCGGGGAATTGAAAAACCAAAGACGAGGTCGGCAGGATTCATGTTCCCTTTCTTTATTTCTTCTGGCAGAAAATAGCCGGGACTTGTCGAAGTCCAGACGCTGAAATGCATATCGCTACCGTATTCAAAATTATTATTCCAATGAAATAGGTCGCCATCACCCCACTTCAATCCAGCACTTTGAAGAGCGTCCCAGACTTTTAGTCCTTCGTATTGATTTTTGCTTTGCAGCACAATTACAATATCTCTCTCAAATTCACGATGGATAGACACAAGTTGTTTCGCTCGCGCGATGGCTTCATCCACTTTTTCAGTTACCGAGATTTTGAGTTTTGGATAATTTGCTTTTCGTTTCTCAAGCTCAAGTAAATAACGCTTTAGTTTCGCGGGATCAAAGGTTGGTTTTTCTTCATCGAATGCTTGAAGTAAGCTCACGGAAATTTAAACCTGATCATACGCTTCGGGTTCATCACCCAAGGCAAATGTCCATTTATGATCCTTTGATGATAAGCCGTAAGGCGTGGATAAAAAATGGCTGCGCCAGTTGTAATCAAGGAGTTTTTCGAGATCAGGTTTACTAATAGGAGAATGATCTGAATTGGAGAGATCAATGATCCATTCCAGTTTTAGATTGGGTTTGTATTCATCGCGCTCTGTTCCTCTAGCGGTTTTCGGGAAAGAGAGTTTCTCTTCATTCAATAGCGAAGAGAAATCTTCGGAGGGTTGATCTAGTTTCAATTCTTTGATGCGGTTATTGCTTTCTTTTTCGGTTGAAATAAAATAATTGGAAGGCTGCTCGGTTGCTTCCTTCTCCTGCTGTTTGGAAGGAGTGCAACAGATGAAAATTAGAAAAGTGATGGTGAGAAGGTTGTTCATTTTTGAAATGATGACTGGTAGAGTTAAGTTTCACAAGCAAACTGATCAATTGAATAAAAACACTCTTCTTAGGGAAAGCTAAACATTTGTTGAATAGGTAGCGTAATATAATAGTAATGAACAAAACTTTATCTAATGAGTTTTTCGGCCAAGGATGGAGGCATTTGTTGGAGCCCGAAGTGGCATGTGCGGATGACTGGCGACTGCGGACAGCCTGGTGGCGCGCCTCGCGACAGGCCGCCTAACCTGATTCAAAATCTCTGCGAACCTCAGCGTCCTTTGCGGTTAAAATGCATTTAACCGCACAGAGAAACGCAGAGTTATCTCGCGGAGCTCGATATAGCATGGCAATCCAAGATTGTCGTATCTTTCATTTTTCGTAACTTTGACTAAATATATTTTCATGAACTGGAAAGAACATCTGTCATCTGACCCTTCCGTCATGTTTGGAAAGATGGTGGTCAAAGGTACCCGAATACCAGTAGAGCTTATTCTGGAAAAGCTTGCCATGGGTCATACTTTTGATGATCTTCTTCAGGCTTATCCAAAAATATCTTTGGCAGATATTCAAGCGTGTTTGTGGTATGCTGCTGACAATACTAAACATGAGAAAACTCTTGCCGTAGCTTGATGGATCCTCAAATCGTTGCTGACGAAAGCGTTGATTTTAGAATTGTTGTTCAACTTCGGGAAAAAGGGATACAGGTATATTCGGTAATCGAAGAGCTTCAATCGGCAAAAGATGAGATGGTTTTAAAAGTCGCTATCAATACAAAGCTCTGTTGCTTACCGAGGATAAAGACTTTGGCGAATTGGTTTTTCGCCTACAAATGCCTCACTCCGGGATTCTCCTGATAAAAATTGAAGAAGCTCAATCGAAGATATCGGCAGTGGTTGATGCCGTCATTAAAAATTATAAGGAGTTGATTGGAAAGTTTTCTGTGATTGATAGCCGCAAACTGCGCATTAAGGATTAATTATAGACAGTTCGTACGCCCAAATCTACTTCTAGCATCCAGCATCGTAAGTCCGTCTTCGACAAGCTCAGACTGACAGTGTAAACTTTCAACTTAAACCGTTATTTTCGCACCAAAATTTACTCAACACTATGAGCAATCGTCCTATTTCCGCTTTTATTGAAAAGAATTATCTGCACTTCAACGCAGCTGCGCTGGTAGATGCTGCCAAAGGTTATAAAACGCACCTTGCCGAAGGTGGCAAAATGATGGTGACCCTGGCTGGCGCCATGAGTACGGCAGAGCTGGGGATTTCATTGGCGGAAATGATCCGTCAAGGTAAAATCGACATCATTTCCTGTACAGGTGCAAACCTGGAAGAGGATGTGATGAACCTGGTGGCGCACTCGCACTACAAGCGCGTGCCGAACTACCGCGATCTTACCCCGCAAGACGAATGGGATTTGCTCGAGAATCATTACAACCGTGTTACCGACACATGTATTCCTGAAGAAGAAGCATTTCGCAGATTGCAAAAGCATTTGGTGAAAGTCTGGAAAGATGCAGAAGCAAAAGGCGAGCGTTATTTTCCGCACGAGTTTTTGTACAAAGTGGTGTTGAGTGGTGACTTGAAACAGTATTATGAAATCGACCCAAAGAATTCGTGGATATTGGCTGCTGCTGAAAAGAACATTCCGATTGTAGTGCCGGGCTGGGAAGACAGCACGACTTGAAATATTTTCGCGAGCTATGTGATCAAAGGCGAACTGAAAGCAAGCACTGTAAAATCAGGCATTGAATACATGGCGTGGCTGACGGAGTGGTATCGTGCAAACTCAAGTGGAAAAGGTGTTGGCTTCTTCCAGATCGGTGGTGGTATTGCAGGTGATTTTCCGATATGCGTAGTGCCGATGATGTACCAGGATTTGGAATGGCATGATGTTCCGTTCTGGAGTTACTTCTGCCAGATCTCGGATTCAACTACAAGTTATGGTTCTTACTCAGGCGCGGTGCCGAATGAAAAGATTACGTGGGGAAAATTGGACATTCACACTCCGAAGTTTATCGTAGAGAGTGATGCGACTATCGTGGCGCCTTTGATGTTTGCGTATATTTTAGATATGTAAACATAGCCAGCCCATACAGGACGGAACGTTTTTTTATGTTGATAACAAAGCAATATTTCAAATC
>CAZNCO010000508.1:0-3889 GCA_964571345.1 uncultured Ohtaekwangia sp. | reverse complement strand
GGATATACCTCCTTGTTGATTGAACCGGTAAAGGCAGATATGGAAGACTATTTTTTGTCAGTGATAAATCGTGCCTGATGAAAGATGAACACGCCATAGTGATTGAGCAACTGACAAAAACATTCGGAGACTTCACCGCAGTCGATCATGTTACGTTCAATGTGGACAAAGGTGAAATCTTTGGATTACTCGGTGCCAACGGAGCGGGAAAGACGACATTGATCAAAATGCTGACAGGCCTGATCAAGCCGAGTAGCGGACGTGCTGTTGTAAATGGCCTGGATGTGAACACGCAATCCGAGGCAATCAAGAAGCAGATCGGCTACATGAGTCAGAAATTCAGCTTGTATGAAGACCTGACGGTGCGCGAAAATATCGAGCTCTTTGGCGGCATCTACCGCCTGGGCCGCACGCAGATCCGGCAACGCACCGACACCATCCTGAGTAAGCTTGCATTGACAGACGAGAAGAATACGCTGATACGAAATCTGCCTGTAGGCTGGAGGCAGAAGCTTTCTTTTTGTACCGCCATGATTCACGATCCGCGAATTGTGTACCTCGATGAACCGACCAGCGGTGTTGATCCCGCTGCCATCCGTCAGTTCTGGTCGCTCATGGATGAAGCCGCGCAAAATGACACCACGATCGTTCTCACCACACACAACCTTACCGAAGCTGAATATTGTGACCGGGTGTGTGTGATGGTAGATGGGAGGGTTGTTGAGTGTGCTTCACCCGCTACCCTGAAGTCAAAATATTCCGGCTCCGATATGACCGAGGTGTTTGAAAAAATCGCTGACCGCAATACGCCATGAAACGCTTTCTCATGTTGGTCAGGAAAGAGATGCTTCACACCTGGCGCGACAAGCGATCACTCTTCGTTATTATCGCAACGCCCATTACGATGGTGTTGATTTTTGGCTATGCCATCCGCACTGAACTCCGGGAGACCCCGATTGCATTTTATGACAAGTCCAATGACGAGCTCACACGCCAGATTAAAAACAAAATCTCATCGTCCCGTTTCTTCGTCCGGTATCACGATGTCTCGAGTGTCAAAGGGATAGAAGAGCAGTTCATCAAAACCAACTTGAAAGCGGTAGTCGTTTTTGAAAATGACTTTTCTGCAAAGGTTGTTTCAGGAAATGCCGAAGTTCAGATCATTCTCAATAGTTCAGAGCCCAACATATCGGCTACGGTTTTGGAATACCTGGCCGGCATTCTCCGTGATACGGAAACACTCGAAAGTGCGGGAACAGAGAAGCCACCGTTAATCAATCCAGTGATCAGGATGATGTACAATCCCAAAAAACAAAGTGCCTTCTTCTTTGTGCCGGGCGTTATCGCTATCGTGATCATGCTGCTTGGCCAGAAGATGTCATCGATAGCTATTGTAAGAGAAAAAGAGCGGGGCACCATTTCACTTTTATACTTGTCGCCAGTGCCGCCCTACCAGATTATGCTTGCCAAAATCCTGCCGTATCTGCTCGTGACGTTGGCTACCGCACTGATGTGTTTTTTGATGAGTTATTTCCTATTTGATATGCCATTCCTGGGAAGCATCGGGTTGCTCACCGTTGAAACCATTTTGTACATCGGTGTGGTACTCAGCCTGGGCATCCTGATAGCCTCTTTCACAAAAAATCAGGAGGCGTCACTGATCATATCCATCATTGGCGCCCTCGTGCCGTCCTACGTTTTAGGTGGATATGTATTTCCGATTGAGAGTATGCCGGTGGTGCTTCAATGGATAAGCCATACGATCCCGGCCAAGTGGTACATTATTATTATCCGAACGATCATGCTAAAGGGGTTGGGATTTGAGTCGGTGTGGCAGGAGAGTATTATTCTTTTTTGCATGATGATGGTGTTTCTGTTGTTGAGCATAGGGTTGGTTTCGTCACGGGAGAAATGACGTTTGAGTATGAGTGTAGTCTGGTTTTTAGTAAGGAAAGAATTCGCCCAGATCTGGCGCGACTGGTTCATCCTGCCATTCATCCTGCTGGTGCCGGTGCTGGAGCTTATCATGCTGCCCTACGCCACCACGTTTGAAGTTTCTGACATCCGGGTGATCTGCCTGGACCGCGATCAGAGCCGCAGCTCACACCTGCTGGCAGAGCACATCGAGGCATCCGACTACTTCAGGCTGCTGCCTCAATACACAAATGAACGCGAGGCATTTAAAGCGTTTGATCGAAATGATGCCGACATCATTATTTCAGTGCCGGCTTATTTTGAAAAAGGATTGTTGAATAACGAGCAGCAGCAATTGCTCATCACGATCAATGCCATGAACATCAGCAAGGCAGAAGTGATGCAGGCGTATCTGCATACGATGCTAAGCGACCATTACCTGGCGACACTGATGGATGAAATGCCCGAAGTTCACCTGGCGGGCAACCTCACACTGCAGGTGGCAAACTGGTTCAACGAAACATTGGACTTCCGATTCTTTATGGTGCCCGGTATTGTTGTGATCCTCCTGATAACCACCTGCATGTTTCTGGCTACCATCAATATTGTAAAAGAAAAAGAAATCGGCACCATTGAACAAATGAACGTGTCTCCGATCACAAAACTGCAGTTCATGAGCGGTAAGCTCCTGCCTTTTGTAATCATCTCACTGGTGCAGCTCACGATCATGCTTTTGATCACTACCTGGTATTTTCACGTTCCCATGCGCGGCAGCCTATGGGTTATTTATCTCTTTGCGCTGCTCTATATTGTGGTTGCCTGCGGTCTGGGGTTACTGATTTCAACCGTTGCCCAAACACGCTATCAGGCGATCCTCATTGGTTATTTCTTTTTGATCCTGTTTATTCTTCTCGCAGGATTTTTTACGCCCGTGGAGAATATGCCGGTGATCGTGCAGTGGTTTACCTACCTGAATCCGATTCGGTATTGTATCGAGTTCAGCAGGGACGTGTTTCTGAAAGGCTCCGGCTTTGCTGATCTGAAACTCTATTTTCTGATCATGTTTGTTTACGCTGTTGTTATTAATCTGATAGCTGTGGCCGTGTACAAGAAGAGAGAAAGCTGAGGCTGGATGCTCGATACTTGTGTCTAGCATCATAAACGATTTTGAAATGGAATCGAGCAAAAGTATCTTTAAACGGGTACCGAACCGAAAGTAGAAGTATAAGCAATAACTAAATAAGACGGTGGCGCTATTTTAATAGAGATGAGACAAATTTTAACATGCGGGCTATTAATCGTTTCCTTTAATTTATTTAGTCAATCTGACAGATTACTCCCTATAGGAGATTTCTTCAATATTTACGAACACGAGAGAGACTACTACCCTCACATTTATAATCACTTGATCAAGGGACTCGCTTGGACACCGGTTGCTCGTATTGTCGTACTTCCCTCATTTTCGGCAGAGCATGTAATTTCCATTGAGCCAACGGAAAACGAGATTGACTTCCATCTTGTTTATAAAACATGTAAGGAGAACATATGGTACAGTAAGGACAGAACAAAAATTAAAACTGAAACTCATGAAATCGCTCTCGACAGCTCATTCGCCATCTTGATGGGTAAAGTTTTCACCAAAGCGACAACAGAAGTGAAATACCCCACGGAACCACAATGGGGACTTGACGGTGTTACTTACATCATGTCCGCTTTCGTTAAAAACCATGGTATGCAGACAGGTGAGACATGGTCACCCGTAGAAGGGACAAGAATGCGGAAGCTCGTTGATACCAGTCATAAATTGATTTCATTGACGACAGCAGCTAGGGCCGACAAGGAAAAATTGAAAAGAGCAATTCAAACAATAGCAACCGATTTTATGAATAAGTAAAAACGGACGCCAACAACTGCGCACCGGCCCACATGTTTTTTTCTTCAACCAAAAAACCCTGCATGCCACCCTTGCGGGCGG
>CAZNCO010000507.1:0-3893 GCA_964571345.1 uncultured Ohtaekwangia sp. | reverse complement strand
GGTGCAGACTCACCAACAATAGAATATTTTTGAGCTACTTTTTTCTTGAGTGTCTTAGTTTCTTTTACCAGGCTTGACTTGTCGAGTGCGTTTCGCAGAGTAATTAAAAGTCGGTTCAAATCAGGTGGCTTTTGAAGAAAGTCGTAAGCACCTTTCTTCACCGCATCCACGGCTAATTCAGTTGTGCCATGAGCTGAAATCATGATGAAGTTTGCTGTTACGCCATTTGCCTTTGCCTTTTCCAAGACTTCCATGCCATCCATCTTCGGCATTTTGATATCACAGAAAATTACATCGAAGTTGGATGATTCTAATTTGGATAGTCCTTCCATTCCATCTTTAGCTTCTTCCACTTCCAGTTTCAATTCTTTTTGATCTAACAGTATATCTTTGAGTACAGAACGAATACTGGCTTCATCTTCGATAATTAATACTTTTGGCATTCAAGAATTATTTAGTCCGTTTGTATGCAAAGAAAGTTGAAATCTTAAATCCTAGCAACGTTCCCACCCAGCCTAAAAGGATAACATGTTCTTGATAGGTGCCACCCACGTTCGGTAATTTACCTTGTACCCGAGGTAAGTACGTAAGAAAGAAAATCAGCCAGACATAAAAAGCGTAGATAAGTTCTGTTTTTGCAAAGGCCGCTGCAGTAATTCTGTTTTGATTTCGATAATGCAAAACAACAGGCATGGCAAATACAAAAATATAGGCCAACACTCCACCGACAAGGCGGATTGGGATAAGTGCTGTACCAGAAAGTAAAACAAAAGCGAGTAGTTCTGCTAAGTGAATACCATGAACCAATGCAAATACTAGGTAAAAATTTTCAGACAAGATAAGTCTCACGTTTAATCGCTCATGACCTGCAAACAGAAAAATAATGCTGAAGACAAATAATGAGAACCTTCCTGAAAACCGTGTGATCGCCTGAAGCCCCTGAATATTTACACCATAATTCCAAAGCCCCAGCGCAATGATCAAGAGTTCTGCAATGATTACGAAGGAAGAAACTTTTTTAAACGTCACATCCGAAAGTTAAAATTTTTAATTTTGAATTGACCATATTTAGATCTTAACTTATTTGAAATGACAACTGCGATTTCGCCTACCGACAAGAAAAAACTTTGGACTGTGATCCTTGCCTCATCGGTAGGAACACTCATTGAGTGGTATGACTTCTACATTTTTGGAAGTCTGTCTACCGTGTTAGCGTTGCAGTTCTTTCCGAAGGCAAACCCGACTGCTGGCTTCCTTTCTACATTAGCCACATTCGCTGCGGGTTTTGTAGTGAGGCCATTTGGAGCACTGGTCTTTGGGCGTCTTGGTGATAAGGTGGGAAGAAAATATACGTTTCTGGTTACGCTCGTGCTGATGGGTGGCTCAACTTTTTTAATCGGATTAATCCCAGGCTATGAAACAATTGGAATATTTGCCCCGTTGCTTGTGCTTATTCTTCGACTTCTGCAAGGTCTGGCACTTGGCGGTGAATATGGTGGAGCAGCCACCTACGTAGCCGAGCATGCACCCGCTGATCGCAGGGGATTCTACACGAGCTTCATTCAGATAACTGCAACACTCGGTCTGTTTGTTTCTCTGGGTGTTATCCTTGCCGTGCGCCAATCGATGACCCCTGATGCATTTAACACCTGGGGCTGGCGCGTGCCATTCATTCTCTCTGCTATCCTCGTGGGCATCTCCATTTTTATCCGCATGCGAATGAGCGAGTCTCCGTTGTTTGCAAAAATCAAAGCGGAAGGAAAGACATCCGTTAATCCCATCAAAGAAAGCTTTGGTAATAAAGAGAATTTGAAGCTTGTGTTGTTGGCCCTGTTTGGTGCAGCGGCTGGCCAGGGTGTAATCTGGTACACCGGGCAATTCTATGCCCTATCGTTCATTCAGAAAACGTGTAACATTGAGTTTGTTCAATCAAACTACATTCTTGCAACTGCATTAGTCATTGGTACCCCGCTCTTCATCGTCTTTGGATCCTGGAGTGATAAGATTGGTAGAAAGTATATTATGATGGCAGGTATGATACTGGGAGTGTTGTGCTATCGCCCGATTTATCAAAAGATGTATTCATTGACCAACATTAGTCAGAAGGTTGAGATCGAAAATTTGCAGAGCATCAAGCGGAATACATCGTTTGACATGGGTGATACGATTGTAACTTCTACCTTGACCAAAACCTACGCAGATCAAACCGAGGTGAATGAGATTTCAAAAACAATTCATGGTAAAGATGGCTCGAAAAAAGACGAAGTAAAAAAAGAGACGGTGCTTCATGGTGACAATTACTGGATGATGGTATTTCTTATTGCTATACAGGTAGTTTTTGTTACGATGGTGTATGGTCCTATCGCAGCTTTCCTGGTAGAATTATTCCCCACTCGTATTCGATACACCTCCATGTCGCTTCCTTATCATATCGGGAATGGAATCTTTGGAGGTTTGACCCCCTTCATCGCTACCAGCTTATACGAGTTGAGCAAATCAGATTCGTCTCCTTTGGGCGACCCGATTGCCGGCCTGTGGTATCCGATTATTGTAGCTGGAATTTGTTTTGTAATTGGGATGATCTTTTTGAGCAATAAGAAGAGGGCAGAAGTTTGAGCTATTCGCTTCAAAGGTTCCCCGCAGAATCCTGCGGGGAACTTAGTTTTTAAGGCCAAATACAAGCATGACAAAATTTCAGAGATTTACCTTTTCCTGACAGTGAGTAAATGGTGAGTAAATGGTGAGTAAACTGTCAGTATATGCTTGAATATGCTTTGCATGTGGTATTGCCTTTTTAAGCAGATTTTTCAGTTCATCTTATTGTTTCTTCTCTTCCAGCAGTTTCACTCCCAGGATACTCTCCAGCAACGAAGCTTCCTTGTTTCCGGTAGTGCTTCCCTGAATGTAGGTATTTGGCAGATTAATTTTTGAAAGAGCCTCAGCCACGCCAATTTTAGTATCCTTCTCAAACTGTGCGCGCTCTTGTGGTGTAAGACCCGCTGAAACCAATCTTGAGTTTGCATATGATTTTGCATCCGCATCTGTCTTAATTTTCTGTGCTTCCAAAATTGCCGTCTGCGCTTCTAGAGCCGCTACTTCTTTTTGCTGTTGCGCTTGCGTAATTGCCTGCGCTTTGATTACCTCCTGTTCCCATTTTGCCTTTGCAGCTGCGGCTTTACCTTGCAACTCAGTAGTGATGGCATCTTGTTCTGCTTTCTTGGAGTTAGCAATGGCAGTTTGCACTTGCATATAGGCTTGCTGCTGTACTTTGATTTGATTTTCTACTTCAGAGTCATAATCAATTGCATTCAAAGCCAATCCCTGCAGGCTGATGCCATAAACTTTTACACTTGATATTTCCTGGCGCATCGGCATATTTTTTTCGTCTGTTACAATTTTTACCACGGTGGCTGTTTTATCCACGTTCATTAAGTCATCGTGTACTTTTATATCTTCCTGTTTGGTTCTATACACACCGTTGATCGATTGATCTTCGATGAAAGAAAGCAAATCATTCCTTTTTTCAGCAGATGATTCTTTCGATGACATCAAAGGTCCCGTCATGTAAACTGCTTTTGTTACAACCTGACGAATGAGTTGTTGCTCAACAGCGTCATGTGAACCAAAGTCGGTGTGCAGTTTCAAAATTGCTTTCTCATCTGTTGGCATATACCATCTTACGGAACCTGATATAGTACCATGACCACCATCATTAAAGCGAATCTTGATCGACTGGTCTTCACCTTTTGTTTCATCTCTTTTTTTGCTAAACCAAAACTGGTTCGATTTTTTATAATGAGTCGCAATACCAAATGCCTGCAGTACTGGGCCAGGTGTAGTATAAATCGAAACCTTTCCAGTGAAGGCACTTTGAATGATTACGATTTCTGAGT
>CAZNCO010000506.1:0-3894 GCA_964571345.1 uncultured Ohtaekwangia sp. | reverse complement strand
TATCATTGGTGGGGCACACCAGGTAAGGGCTAACGGCAACAGAAGGGTCTAGCCTATTTATTTGCGCGTGCCTCAATTCACGATCATATACCGTCCATTCCTGGCTTTTGCGATCGAAAAGGAAAACACTTGGGTGATACCAGGGTTCAATAAGCGTTGGCGCACCGTTCTTGTGTTTAATGCTTGCCAAAATCTTTCCATCAGGATCATATTTTTTAACAACACCATTCTTGAAAACGAGAAAGAAATTTCCGAGGCGGTCAACGGTGATGCCTTCCACCCCCTTCGCTTTGAATTCCTTAAGCTTAGAAACAGTTTGGGAAAATACACTTACTGAAATCGTAACTGCAATTGAAAATAAGACAAACCGCCTTACCCTTTTCATTTGAAAAAATTTAAGAAGGTTTAAAAACCTGGAGTTCCATGTGATCGCCATCAAAGCTCGCATACGTATCAAAATGGACCCACTCTCCTAAATTGATATATCGACTGGCATAATTGATTTTTAAATCCAGCGGAAGATGACGATGGCCAAAAACATAAAAATCGTGATGCGATTTTGCTTCCATGTTTTTGCAATACGAAAATAAAAACTCTTTCTCTTCGCCCGTAAATTTCTCTTCGTTACGGGTATTGGCGATACGGCTTTGCCGACTCCAAAACTGAGCAATAGCTATACCCAGATTGGGATGTATACGGGCAAACAGCCACTGACAAATTCCACTATTGAAAAACCTCTTAAGAATCTTATAGATGTTATCACCAGGCCCAAGTCCATCGCCATGCCCGATGAAAAGTTTCTTTTTACCTACCTCCAAAACAACAGGCTGCCGGTAAATAACAATGCCTAGCTCTTTTTCGAAATAATCGAAAAGCCACATGTCGTGATTTCCTGTAAAGAAATAAATCGGCATACCCGCATCGCGCAGCTCCGCCAGTTTTCCCTGAAGCCGGATAAAACCTTTTGGAATGGCGTGCTTATACTCAAACCAAAAATCAAAGATATCACCCATTAGATAAATGGAATGGGCATCACCTTTAACCAAATCAAGCCAGGCAACAATTCTTTTCTCTCTTGCCAAGCTTGATTGCGCATCGGGTACTCCTAAATGAAAATCAGAAGCAAAATAAATTTTCTTTCCTGCAGGGAGATCAATCAACATAACGGGTAAAAATAAAAAAAACCCGGCACCTGAGAGAAGCCGGGTTTTGTATCATTCGATAATTTATTTTAGTCAACTTTGGCTTGTTCTTTTGGAACTTGCGCAGTTCCATTTGACGCTGGCTCAGTCACTGGCTCCTTTTTTTCAGAAGGAGCATTAGTAAATTTTTCATACGTAGTCTGGTGTGCAAATGGCCGCTTCCCGATCAATCTTTCAAGATCCGACTGAAAGAGGATTTCTTTCTCCAGCAGTTCTTTAGCGATGATCTCCAGCTTATCGCGATGAGTCGTAAGCAACTGTTTGGTACGGTTGTATGCTGCTTCAATAATCTTCTTCACTTCCTGATCAATCTTTTCCGCGGTAGCTTCTGAATAAGGCTTATTGAAGGAATATTCAGATTGCTTGGAATCATAGAAAGAAATATTTCCAATCTCTTTGTTCATTCCATACACCGTTACAATGCTATACGCCATCTTGGTGATTCGCTCCAGGTCGCTGAGGGCGCCTGTAGATATTTTTTCGAACACTAAATCCTCGGCAGCCCGACCGCCAAATGTCATACACATTTCGTCTACCAATTGCTCGGTCTGGTAAAGGAATTGTTCCTTCGGCAAGTATTGAGCATAACCCAATGCAGCCACTCCGCGAGGAACAATGCTAACCTTCACGAGCGGGTCGGCATGCTCCAGGAACCAGCCTGCCACAGCGTGCCCGGCTTCGTGGTACGCCACGATTTTCTTTTCCTCCGGAGAAATAATTTTCGTTTTCTTTTCAAGACCGCCAATCACTCTGTCAATAGCATCCTGGAAGTCCTGCATTTCTACTTCTTTCTTATCCTTTCGTGCAGCAATCAAAGCTGCTTCGTTACACACGTTGGCAATCTCTGCTCCCGCAAATCCAGGCGTTTGAGCAGCCAATTTTTTCACGTCAACATCCTTTGAAAGCTTAATGGGCTTCAAGTGTACTTTAAAGATGTGTTCCCTACCTGCAATATCTGGTTTATCAATACTGATCTGGCGATCGAAACGACCTGGACGAAGCAGGGCTGAATCCAAAACATCAGGCCTGTTGGTAGCGGCTAGAATAATAACACCACTGTCAGTTGCAAATCCATCCATTTCTACCAGTAACGAGTTGAGCGTATTCTCGCGCTCGTCATTAGCACCAGGCAACTGACCTCTTCCGCGCGAGCGACCTATTGCATCAATCTCGTCTATGAACACTATACATGGAGCTTTCTCTTTTGCTTGTTTGAATAAGTCTCGCACGCGCGCAGCTCCTACCCCCACGAACATCTCCACGAAGTCAGAACCTGAGAGAGAGAAGAATGGAACTCCAGCCTCACCTGCCACAGCCTTCGCCAACAAGGTTTTACCCGTGCCAGGAGGACCTACTAGCAAAGCTCCTTTCGGAATTTTTCCACCCAGTTTGGTAAACTAGGTGGGGTTCTTCAGAAAGTCAACAATCTCCTTTATTTCTTCCTTTGCCTCTTCCAACCCAGCTACATCTTCAAATGTAATCTTCACTTTGCTTTCTGCATCAAAGAGTGCCGCTTTCGATTTACCAATATTAAATATCTGACCACCGGGGCCTCCACCGCCTGTCATTCTGCGCATCAGCATCCAGAACCCAAGTAACAGCAGAACTAAAAATCCCCAACTTGCTACCCAGTCATATCCACCTCCCTCTTCGTAATCGAGGTCGGGTGCGTTGGGATATTTCTTTTTGAGCTGATCGTATTTGGTCTCAAAATTTTCAAGAGAACCAATCTTGTGCACGTAATGCGGCCCGCTGGCATTCAATCCAAGAGGGCTGTTTTTTTCAATCTCAGTCTTGTATTTAGAGTTTTTAAGTGCTTCCTCTTTTAGTGTGATTAACACAATCGCATCGCGTTTCACCAATTGCAACGATCTAACATCATTGCTTGCGATCATGTCTTCAAAACGGCTATACTGTATGTCTACGGTGCCCCTGTTTCTATTGAATAATGTAATACTTAAAATCACTGCCGTAAGTGCCAGGATTAACCACAATTGATAATTGGGTTTTGGTACTTTCGGAGGAACAATCTTTCTTTCTTTGTCGGCCATTTTACGAGTTAATTAAAAATTTGAATAACGGTCTTTTGCGGAATAAGTTTAATCCTTGATTACTTTCGTTTTAGCATCTCCCCACAGATTCTCAAGTCCATAAAACTCTCGTTTATCTTTTCGGAAAACATGTGCTACAACAGTTATATAGTCGAGAAGCATCCACTCTTTATTGTTTTTTCCTTCCATATGCCACACTTTTTCGTTGGCACCTTTGTATACAAATTCATCTACTGAATCAGCAATTGCCCCTAATTGTTTATCTGAATTGCCTGAACAGATAATAAAAAAATCTGCCACTGCATTCTTTATCTCACGTAAGTCCATCACTAAAATGTCGGTTGCTTTCTTCTCTTGCATCCCCTTCACTATAAGGTCGGCCAATTTCTCTGAATCTTGCTTCTTTTTTCGCGGCATTAAATGATTAGAATTTAATTTTGATGAATAAATGTATAGTAAAACTGCGCAACCGGAAATAACGGTTGGTATAACCTTGCAAATCTAACCAAAATCCCTTGTATAAAATCCCTGCCAACACGCTTTTCATTGGACAAAATCTTGTTTTTGTGCCAGAATGTCACTCAACAAACACGTTGTTGCTAAATATGTTACCCAAGCCCGAAGAAGGCACGGTGGTGCTC
>CAZNCO010000505.1:0-3906 GCA_964571345.1 uncultured Ohtaekwangia sp. | reverse complement strand
GAGTCCAGGCGGGTGCACTTTGCACCACTCTGATCGCTTCTTCATCGCAGCCAGCACCAATCCCTCTCACTACTTTTACATCTACGATCGACCCATCGCGATTTACCACAAACTCTACAAACACACGGCCTTCCGTTCCCATCCTTCTCGCCTGGGCAGGGTATTTCAATTTCTCACCTACATATTTATAGAAAGCTTGCATACCACCTTTAGGTGCAGCCGACTCTTCCACCACGCTGAAAATCTGTTCTACGTCTTCTTTTTCAACAGGAGCTTCTACAACCTGAACGGCTTCTACTTTGGTTTCTTCTGTCACCTCCACATCAAATTTGATGTTAAGGTCTTCTTTGATTTCTTCTTCATCTGGCACCTCAACGATTTGCGGCTGTTGAACAACAGGTGCTGGTGGAGGTGGTTGCTCGGTAGGAGGCACTTCCATCATTTCTTCAAATGTATTGCTTGTCTTAGCAGTTAAGTCAGCAATGGATTCATCATAGGATTTTTTCTCGAACTGCCACAAGACAATGCTCATGGTGAAGAGCAAGCCTATGCTGAAAAATAGACTCGATTTTTTTGTCAAATCGGCTTTTTCACTCTTTTTCGCTTCCATACAATTTACACGGTTTAGGAATTTCAAATATAGGAATAGAATCCTCTTTTGGCTACCAAGTCACATAATTTTAAGAAAAATTATTTCCGGCTACCGTAGAACAGGGTAAGGAAAACCGTGGGGTATACAGCATAATTTTCGGTTGGCTCAACCATTAACGGAACTTTATTAAAGTACGCATCCAGCAAGAAACCAGCCTCAAAACCAGTGACATTGCTTTTCACCGTGCCTAGTTCAAAGTTAAGGGCAACTTTAAAATTGCCACCCATTTGAAGTTTTGTTTCCCCAAGGCCCTCAAATAAAGATCCCGTTCCCTGGATATCAGAAAACTGAACACTGCTGGTATAAGGCTGTGTGGTAGTCACGAAATTACTTCCCGTTTGCACGTAATAGGGGTTAACCAATCCCAAAGTAGGGCCAGCCGCAAATACGGCCTTCACTTCAACCCCCTGCTGTGGACCCTTGGTGAAAATTATCCGATCCCTGCCATACTGAAGGCGAATGGCGTAGAGGTAATTTGTCTTTCCATAGATAAAAAAACTACCTGCCCCACCTAAAATGCGCACTTCGTGTGGGTTTTTAACATTCATTAGCTCAAGTCCGTAGGTTTCAAAAATTTTCTCGCTCAGCCTTCTGGCCTTTTTAAAAGTAAAGCCGCCAATCAATCCGCCATACGAGTTTTTATTAATACCCCAGGTAAACTCGGAATTGTAATCATAGCTATCCTGTGTTTGAGCCTGAAGATTCAGACAAAGCCCAATCGCGAATACTAGTAAAACAAGATTATTTGTAAACTTCACTTCCGATCTGATTTTATATTGCCAAATTTAAACCGCAATACTAACGTTCAATAACAAAATCAATTTTATTTATGGAGAACATAATGGCCACGGTTGACTACTTGGGGGATCTTCGGACACAAGCGATTCATCTCAAATCTGGAGAAAAAGTAATTACAGATGCTCCCGTTGATAATCTTGGGAAGGGAGAAGCCTTTAGCCCAACTGATCTGGTTTGTGCTGCACTTAGCAGTTGCATGATGACGATTATGGGCCAAGTGGCAGCACGCGAAGCAATCGATTTGAAAGGTTTGCATACGGAGGTGGTGAAAATTATGGCCGCTAATCCAAGAAGAATTGCCGAGATTAAAATAACATTTACTCATCCAAATCTTGAAGCAACTGCAGAACAAAAACAGAAATTAAAAAATGCAGCTCTTACGTGCCCAGTAGCAAAAAGCCTCGCTGAAGCAATCGTTCAAAATGTGACGTTTAATTTTTAGCCGCTAAACGATTCTTGATTTCGTTCGCATCAATTGCCAGATGTGATCTAACCAAAATGGGCTTGGTATTGTCAAGTAATAAGACCTGAGGAGATTCGTGTTCAACATCAAAATGCTGCGCGATCTTGTTTGAGATGTTGCGGTAAGAAAGCAAATCAAGAAAATAAGTCTTCACGGGAAGAAGATCGTTGCTCCAGTTGCGTTCAAAACGATTCAACGCAGTTTGACTGATGGAACATCGCGTACTGTGTTTGAAAATTAAAACCGGCTGTACTTTAGATTCCTCTCTGATTTGGTCAATCTGCTCTTCCTTGTTCAACTCAATCCAGTTCATATTAATCGTATAAATCCTTCCAAAGTTCTTTTTCTTTTTTGTCGTAGCGTGGCTTGCGAATCTTTTCCTTCACGGAAGAAGGTTGATTTGCGCCTTTCCTAAACAACTTTGACCATGCTAACTTCACATTGATCAAAATAGTTCGTTCATGTTTTACATTGTCGAGCTTGCTGTGGGCGAATTGTGCATCCGGATGAAGATTTTTGCCGTGAGGTTTGCTCATTCGCTGGTTGCCCTGGTAATCTTTTAATCTTGCTATTGCCTTTCCGGGATAGCGAACATCCATCGCCAATTTATTGCTTAGCGGGTTATGCTTGTGGCTCCAGAGCAATTTCATACGGCCACCATATTCGATGGCTTTTACGGTATGGCCGGCAGCTGTTCGCACGTCAATAGATGCTTTGGCACCGGATGGATTCTTTCCGTGGTCAAACTGCTTTGATTTTATCTGCAAGCCATCCACAGCAAACGTTGTTTTATCAGGGCGCTGCTTTTTAGATGAGAGCTTGTTGGCATTTGGGTTTTGAACATAGTTCTTCTTAAACCTTGAAAGTTTTATTTCTCCTGCATAGCGTGCACCAGCTTTATCTTTTGCCTGCACATCCTTTCCTTTTATGGGTGAATTATTGTTGTTCCAAAGTTTGCCGCTTACACTTCCTCCTCCGTGCACGGGCTTGTGAGCCTTTATGCTACCCGAATAATCGGCTCCAATTGTATTGAAAGTTTTTGGCCCTCTGCGCATGCTACCGCGATATGCGCCAACATCAAATGCAAATTTTGGCTCTCTGACTTGAATTGGCCTACCTCCGTTATTTAATGGTTTACCGCTTATGCTGCCACCACCTTTCTCTTGTCGTCTTGCTTTTATGCTACCCGAAAAATCAAGGCCATCATCACTAAAAGTTTTTGGGCCTCTGCGAATGTTTCCTCGATACGCGCCTACATCAAATCCAAACTTCGGAACCCGGCCTTGAATGGGACGACCGTAATTATTAAACAGTCTGCCACTGACGCTACCGCCTCCTTTCACGGGCCTATGGGCTCTTATGTTACCCGAAAAATCCATCCCTGCCCGTTCAAAAGTTTTTGGGCCTTTGCGCAAGTTTCCCCGATAAGCACCAACATCAAAGCCGAACTTTGGCATGCGACCTTGTATAGGACTGCCATTGTTGTTAAACAATCTTCCGCTCACACTTCCTCCCCCTCTGATTGGGCGATTGCCTTTTATGTTTCCAGAAAAATTAAGTCCATCATCACTGAAGGTCTTTGGCCCCTTTCGCATGTTACCGCGATAAGCACCTACATCAAAACCAAATCTTGGTGCGCGCCCCTGAAGCGGCCGCCCCTTGTTATTGAATAGCCTTCCACTAATGCTACCGCCTCCTTTTTCCTGACGGCCCGCTTTAATATTTCCCGAAAAGGCACCAATGCCTCTTCCGGTTACAGGGGCTTTGCCTTGAACGGGGCGCCCTTTATTATTCAACATATTCCCGCTTACGCTTCCACCACCCTTCATCGGCTTGATTCCTTTGAACTTGCCAAGAAATCGATCAAATGCCAATCCTCCAGCTCCTGGAACTTTTCCTAAAATATGTTTTGAGTAAAGCTTGTTTGCTTTGCTGCGCTTCAAACCACTTCCTGGCAGCTTTCGGTTAAAAAGCCCCTTGCCCGACTTAGAAT
>CAZNCO010000504.1:0-3925 GCA_964571345.1 uncultured Ohtaekwangia sp. | reverse complement strand
TTCAATTTGTCCTGCGGGGCGGTACTTTATAGCACAATCCTGTTGCAGTACTTTAAAAAGTTCGCCTGTATTATTTCGGCAACGGTAATCCCAAAAAGATCGGAAATATCCTTTCTGATCATCGGGCAATTTCCTCAAGTAGCTATTGATCACTTCACTAAAAACTGTAATTCCCGCCTGATCATCAGCCGGCATGCGGCTAAAGGCAAACTCAACTCCACCTTTGAGATAATCTTCTTTGCTCCAGCCTGAGTACTCTTCGTAATTGGGACTTGTATAAATGTATTGCATGGTGCGTATGTCCATTACAACAATCACACAATTGCCAATATTCATGGCAGACGAAATTAGTGGATGATGGCTATAGGCTTGATCCGAATGAAATCCATTATGCGGACTCTGATGTATCCACCATTTTTTAAAGTCATTCCAAACGGTCGAGTTTTCCATTCAAAATTTGATTGAGTGAATAAAACTCCAGACCGCTGCGCAAAAGCGATTAGCAGAAAAATCAAAGACTAGATTTTCAAAGAAAGAATTTCCTAAATCTAATTTGTTGAATTGAGTGTGGACGAATAAAAAAATCGCGAGGACGCAAATCCAATCCTTTGAGACTTGTAATGTATTCATGCCAACTAAGACCATTTAAAATCCCATCAATACTTCCCCTTCGGGCGCCTTGACTTGAAGCATCTAATGTATCTTCATCCGCAATGAATTGTCAACGGGAAAAAAAACAGATAGAAACGATATTTTCCCCGTTGTATAATCTGATAATTTTTTGCAAATACCATTTCTAATGCAATTTTAATATTGTAGAGTTTCATTTCGTGGCCTCTGAAATCAGGAGAATTCAGCTATCAACGGAGACACTACTCTTCCAAAAAAGCTTCACTTCGCACCAAGCAGCGAACTAATCAAGACCTGTTTAAAATCAAATTGTGAAGAGCGATTGACGAAACCAATAAAACGGTCTCTCCGGAACAAATGAATTAGTAAAATTATACACAGGTACTACGCGCGTTCCTTTTGGTTCTCACCTATCGATGCTAAAGCACGAGGGAAGGGTGTAGTAGATTTTGAGACGTGCGTAATACCTGACAAAAAAAAGGAATTATTTTTTCTGATAATAGCCCATTGCCTCCGGTAACCAGCCTTCGAGATCTTTGATGCGGGTTTCATCAGACGGGTGAGTACTCATAAACTCCGGTGGCTTCTGGCCCGTGTTCATCTGCACCATGCGATTCCAAAACTCAGGCGCGTGATGCGGATCGTATCCCGCCATAGACATAAAAATCAAACCAATGTGATCAGCCTCTGACTCGTGCTGTCGTGAAAATTTCAACATGCCCAGATTAGCTCCCATACCAATTGCTTCCATGAACACTTGCTTTGTAAGAGTTGCATTTTGCCCCATAGCTGCACCTAAAGTGCTCAATCCGAATTGCTGAATCAAACCCTGGCTCATGCGCTCTCTTCCATGATTGGCAATAGCGTGAGCTACTTCATGCCCCATGACCACAGCCACTCCGTTTTCATCCTTGCAAATCGGCAGAATCGCAGTGTAGAAAGCTACCTTTCCACCTGGCATGCACCACGCGTTTACCGTTTTATCATCCTGAATCAGATTAAATTCCCAATTGAAACCGGCTAGCTGATCGCTCCACCCTTTCGATGCCATGTATTGCTCAACTGCTTTTTGAATTCTTGTTCCCACTCTTCTGATCATTTCTGTTTGCTCTACGTTCTTGGACAATGGTCCTTTTGTAATCACTTCCTGATATTGTGTTGCCGACATGGTGTTGATCTCAGAACTTGAAACGAGATCAAGTTGCTTACGCCCTGTAACCGGCACAGTAGCGCATGACTGAAGGATCAGAATAATCGCGAGAAAAAATATTGACTTTACTAATTTCATAAGATTCAATTTACGCGTGCAAGTTAAAAAGCATTCAAAAAAGGATCAAACATCTGCATCATGATAGCGCCAGATTATTTTCTTGTCATAAGTGCATTTAAAATTGTTTTTGCAGCTTGTGAAACAGGAGTTCCCGGTCCAAAGATTCCGGCAACGCCAGCTTTATTTAAAAACTCATAATCCTGAGAAGGGATAACGCCACCCGCCACAACGAGAATATCCGGCCGCCCAATTTTTTTCAGTTCGTCAATTAACTCAGGTACCAAGGTTTTGTGCCCGCCCGCCAAACTACTGGCGCCCACTACATGCACATCATTTTCTGCAGCTTGTTTCGCCACTTCTGCCGGAGTTAAAAACAACGGACCTATATCAACATCAAAACCGAGATCAGCAAAACCTGTTGCAATTACTTTGGCTCCGCGATCATGACCGTCCTGTCCCATCTTGGCAACCAGAATGCGAGGACGCCTTCCCTCCTTTTTTGCAAACTTGTCAGAAAGCTTTTGTACTTCTTCGAGTTCTTGTTTGTTTTTCATTGCCCCCGAATATACACCAGAAACCGCTTGCACCGAAGCTTTGTAGCGCCCAAAAACTTTTTCCATCGCCAACGATATTTCTCCAAGTGTAGCGCGTTCGCGAGCCGCATCAATCGCCAGTTCTAATAAATTTCCTCCGGTTTTAGCACCCTCCTCAATCTTTAACAACGCTGCTGTTACTTTTACATTATCGCGCTCAGCTTTCAATTGTTTGAGTCTTTCGATTTGCTCTTTTCTCACTGCGGCATTGTCTACTTCCAAGATATCAAAATCAGGTTTCTCGTCTGTTATGTATTTATTCACACCTACAATCACATCCTCACCTGAATCGATACGAGCCTGTTTAGAAGCAGCTGCTGCCTCTATTCTAAGTTTTGGCAAACCGCGCTCAATGGCTTTCGTCATTCCACCAAGGTCTTCTACTTCCTTTATAAGTGCAGAAGCTTTTTCAATTAATTGACTCGTCAGGTACTCGACATAATACGAGCCTCCCAATGGATCGACTACTTGCGTTATACCGGTTTCCTTCTGCAAAAATATTTGCGTGTTGCGTGCAATGCGTGCCGAAAAATCTGTTGGCAGTGCGATAGCTTCATCCAAGGAATTTGTATGAAGAGACTGCGTTCCACCCAAGGCAGCCGCCATGGCTTCAATGCAGGTGCGGGTTACATTGTTGTAAGGATCCTGTTCCGTTAAACTCCAACCGCTTGTTTGGCAATGTGTTCGCAGCGCCATCGACTTTGGATTTTTAGGACTGAATTGTTGTACGATATCAGACCATAGCACTCGGGCTGCACGCATCTTTGCAATCTCCATGAAAAAATTCATTCCTATTCCCCAAAAGAAAGACAAGCGCGGAGCAAAATCATCAATAGGTATTCCGGCTTTAATTCCAGTTCGCAAATATTCCAGTCCATCGGCAAGTGTATAAGCCAACTCGATGTGAGCCGGTGCACCAGCCTCATGCATGTGATACCCGCTAATGCTGATGCTGTTGAACTTGGGCATGAAGCGAGAGCAGTAGCTAAAAATATCTGCCACAATGCGCATTGAATGTGATGGTGGATAAATGTAAGTATTGCGCACCATGAACTCTTTGAGAATATCGTTTTGAATCGTCCCACTCAATTGCGCGGGTTTCACTCCCTGCTCTTCAGCGGCCACAATGTAAAAAGCCATAATCGGAATCACCGCTCCATTCATCGTCATTGACACAGACATCTGATCGAGCGGAATCTGATCGAACAATATTTTCATATCTAATACCGAGTCGATGGCAACTCCAGCTTTGCCGACATCGCCCATCACGCGAGGATGGTCTGAATCGTATCCGCGATGGGTGGCCAGATCGAATGCAACAGACAAACCTTTTTGGCCGGCCGCCAGATTCCTGCGATAAAAGGCATTCGAATCTTTGGCAGTTGAAAAACCTGCATATTGGCGAATAGTCCACGGGCGCACAGTATACATT
>CAZNCO010000503.1:0-3927 GCA_964571345.1 uncultured Ohtaekwangia sp. | reverse complement strand
AAGTAAATCAAGAGATGCAGGCACTTGAAGATTTTTTGCACCAATGTGGCGAAGTGATGGAGAAAGGTGGAAGGCTGGTGGTAATGAGTTATCACTCGCTGGAAGACAGGCTGGTGAAGAACTACATCAACACCGGCAAGATGTATGGAGAAGTTGAGAAGGATTTTTTTGGCAATCAGTTGAGGCCTTTCGAGGCCCTTAACCGAAAGCCGATCGAAGCCTCAGAGGAAGAAGTAAATGAAAACAACAGAGCACGAAGTGCCAAGTTGAGAGTAGCAGTTAAGAGTTAGGTAGAAATGGAAAATAAATTCAGAATACCGACAGAGGCAAACAACAACGAGCCAAAAGTAAAGCCCGCGCCATCGGGCGGCAATGGTAAAAGTGCGTTCTCTGGCTTAGAAAAGAAGTTAAAGCTGGAAGCCTATTTCGAGGAAGGTTTTCCGGTGCAATACCTTCCAAAAATTCTGTTCTGTTTTTTTCTGTGTCTATTATACATCGGCAATTCTCACTATGCGGAAAAAACGATTCGCAGAATTGATCGCACGCAAAGTGAAGTGGAAGATTTACGAGCAGACTTTACTACGCTGAAATCAGATGTGATGTTTGCCAGCAAGCAGAGTGAAGTTGCAAAGAGAGTAAAGTCATTAGGATTGGAAGAAAGTTTAAAACCGCCCTTTAAAGTAGTGGTAGAAAAAGGTGAATATTAAGAAGTCTATATTAGTAAGAGTACGCATTGCCTTTTTAGGAATTGTTGTCTTCGCTATTTGCGTAGCGGCTAAAATTGGTCATATCCAATTTGCGGAGGGAGAGAAGTGGGCGAAGATGGCGGAAGAAATCATGTTCGATTATAAAAAGGTAAAGGCAACGCGTGGAAATATTTATTCAGACAACGGAAGTCTACTTGCTACTTCCTTGCCTTTCTATCGCGTGGCGATGGACCCAACCTTGGCAAAAAAGGAAGTTTTCAAAGAAGGAGTGGATTCACTTGCTTATCATCTCTCCAGATTTTACAAAGATCGTTCTGAGTCTGAGTACAGAAGACTGCTGATTGACGCGCGCACTACGGGTAAGCAATACATCACCATCAATCGGAAACAAATCAACTACCAGGCAAAAAAACAGATGATGACATGGCCAATCTTCCGCGAAGGCCGCTACAAGGGTGGAGTTATCTTTGAAAAGATTGATGTGCGTTACAGGCCGTTCGCCAACCTAAGCCGCAGAACAATTGGCCATGTGAACGAGGATGGAAAAGGCGCAGGCCTAGAATTTAGTTTCGATGAATCTTTGGGTGGACAAGATGGAGAGGCTCTCTTTCAGAAAATTGCCGGAGGTGCATGGAAGCCTGTATTTGACGGAAACAATATCAAAGCAATTGATGGTCTGGATATTCAAACGACCATCGATATCAACTTACAGGATGTAGCAGAAACTTCTCTACATCGCGCCATGCGTTCGCACGATGCTGACGAAGGTACTGTTGTGGTGATGGAAGTTCAGACGGGGCATATCAAAGCTATCTCTAATCTTACCCGCATGGGTGATGATGAGTATTCGGAGCAATACAATCATGCGGTGGGCGGATTGTTCGAGCCTGGCTCTACCTTCAAATTGGTAACCATGCTTGCGTTGCTGGGTGAAACGAACATCAATTTAAAAGACACTATTCAAACCGGTACGGGCACATTAAACTTTTATAACCGAACCGTTCGCGATCACGATGAGGGCGGTTATGGCCGCGTCACTATTCAACACGCATTCGAAGTTTCTTCCAACATTGCGATGGCAAAGTTGGCGGACAAACACTTTGGTACTCGCCCCGAGAAATTTCTCGAGTACATCGACAAATTCAAACTTGCTACACCGCTTGGATTGCAAATGAATGGTGAGGCTTATCCAAAGATTACGAGGCCTAAGGATAAGAATTGGAGCGGTATTACACTTCCGTGGATGGCTTACGGATATGGTTTGGAAATTTCTCCACTGCACACACTAACTCTTTACAACGCGGTTGCCAACGATGGCAAAATGATCAAGCCAATGTTTGTGACATCTATCCGCCAGGGCGATGAGGAAATAAAGACGTTTGAAACCGAAACACTCGTAAGTAGTATTTGCAGCGATAAAAATCTGAATCAAATCAAATTATTACTCGAAGGGGTTGTGGAGAGAGGTACTGCTAAAAGTTTGAAGAATGATCATCTGCGAATAGCCGGTAAAACAGGTACCGCACAGATTTTGAGGGATGGTCACTACGAAAAACGATACATCACTTCATTCGTTGGTTATTTCCCTGCCGATGCGCCAAAATATTCTGCGATTGTTTTGATTAAAAATCCTAAAGGAATCTATCAATATGGAAACAGTGTAGCAGGCCCTGTATTTAAGGACATTGCCGATAATATTTTTGCGCGTGACATCAATCTCCACTCGCCAATGGAGAAGAAGAAAACATTGGACCCTGGCGTTTTCCCAACACTTCGTGCTGGAAAGCAAGATGAAATTGTGATGCTTGCAAATGAACTGGGTGTCTCCAATCACTCCACTACAGAGGATGAATGGGTGAAGGCAATTAAAAATGGAAATGCGATCACCTGGAAGAAAAATTCTGTTGTGAAAGATTTAGTGCCTGATGTGACAGGTATGACTTTTCGCGATGCGATCTATCTATTGGAGAAATCAGGTATGCGTGTTTACTATGATGGTAAGGGAAGAGTAGCCGAGCAATCTTTAAAACCGGGAACCAGAATTTCAAGAGGATCAAAAATTCATCTAAGACTAAGCTAAAAATTGAAAGCCCTACGCGACATATTATATAAAGTAAAAATCATTGCCACTTCGGGCGATATGAATACCGAGGTAGCGGGCGTTGCTTTTGATTCACGCAAAGTAGCACCCGGATTTTTGTTTGTGGCAATTAAGGGTAATCAATCGGACGGACATCAGTTTATTGAAAAAGCAATTAGCAGCGGAGCTTCTGTTATTGTTTGTGAAAAAATGCCTGAGATAGTTTCCGACAAGGCTACGTTTGTAAATGTAAAGTCGAGCGCGAAAGCTTTGGGTATTATTGTTTCCAACTTTTACGACAATCCATCAGAGAAAATAAAATTAGTAGGCGTAACAGGTACTAATGGAAAAACAACTGTAGCTACATTATTATTTAAACTTTTCACCTCCCTCAATTACAAAGTAGGATTGTTATCCACAGTTGTGAATAAGATTGTGGACAAAGATATTGTTGCAACTCACACAACACCTGATCCTATTCAAATCAATGAGCTGCTGATAAAAATGTTGGAAGCAGGCTGTACGCTTTGCTTCATGGAAGTGAGTTCGCATGCAGTGGATCAGGGAAGAATTGAAGGACTGAATTTTACTGGAGCAGTTTTTACAAACATCACGCACGATCACCTCGATTATCATCATACGTTTGAAAGTTACATCCGTGCCAAGAAAGGTTTCTTTGATGGACTTTCATCTGAAGCGTTTGCATTGGTAAACATTGATGACAAACGAGGGATGGTGATGTTGCAGAATAGCAAAGCTAAAAAGCAGACCTATGGCCTGAAAAAAATGGCTGACTTCAAAGCGAAGATTATCACCAATTCAATCGAAGGCCTCGAACTGGAAATCGGTGATCGTAATGTTTGGTTCAAACTGATTGGTGATTTTAATGCATACAATTTATTGGCTGTGTATAGAGCTTCTTGCTTACTGGGCGAACATCCTGAAACGGTGTTGATGAAGCTGTCTTCAATCACGGGGGCTGCTGGAAGATTTGAATTAATTCGTCCGAGTTCTAAGTTCACGGCTATTGTCGATTATGCTCACACCCCCGATGCATTAAAAAATGTGCTTGAGACGATCGAGCATTTTCGCACGGGCAATGAACAAGTGATTGCTGTGGTAGGCTGCGGTGGCGATCGG